>CAZRAS010000045.1:0-7271 GCA_964598045.1 uncultured Clostridia bacterium
TCGCGGTTCACCTTTTCAGGTAGCTCACGTCGACAGCTTGTATATAATACCACTTTTGATATAAAAAAGTCAATGTTTTTTTCATTTTTTTTCGACAAATTTTTTATTGTAGCGTTTGTTCCATTTTTTGATAATATTTCACAAATTCACACAATCTTTCAAGTTCCTTACATCCCTTATACGCGCGCGCGACCTATTTAATTATATATAGGGGACATAATACATAACGCCACGAAACCCGCTCTTATTTTAGCATAGTATATAAAATTCAGCCGCAAATATCATACCCTTCGCGGAAAATCTTTTAAGGGAAAAAACTTAAAAAGTACGTCAAAGAAGATTTATAAAAACCACAAAAAGGGGACACTTTGTGAACGCTTGCATTTTCCGATAAGACGTGCTATACTATAAAGGTACATGGCGTAAAGACATATACAGTCGGTCCTCCAACGCCGACACCATTCAAAAATAAATTCGAGGGCACCCCCTCAAAGAGGAATCGCATGTTTTTTAGATTAAGAATTATATTCACCGTCATCTCTGCAGTCTTCGTTGCCGCAGTCTTACCTGTCGGCGCATGGTTAGGATTCATCCCTGCCGTTGCCTGTGCAGCCGCAGCAGCCACTTGTTACGTGCTCATGCTTCTTTTTAAGCAGGAACAACTAAAACGAGAGCCGCAACCTGACGAAACACCCGACACGACCGACGAGCGTCAAGAGCGTCCCGAGTCTGAAGAGAAAAAAAAGTAAACGCTTCAAGACAAACACAACTTTTCGGACAATTAAACAATTATTTTACAATGATAGAAAAGCCGCCCCTTCAATCCTCAAATTGAAGGGGCGGCTTTCGCCTTTTTACTAAATATTTCCAAAACGGACTACCCGTGTATGCGTTGAAGTAAAAAAAACTGCCACCTTTTTAGGTGGCAAAATTCATCAATCCCGATCAAAGCTCTCGATCATGTCCAAAAACTCCTCGAAGCGATACAAATCTTCAGGAGTATAGTAATCAATATAAATACGCCCCTTTTTATCGTTTCCGATCAAAGAGACTTTCGTGCGATAAACCCGACGCATACGCTCGACAAGAGCTTTAAGCTCCTCGCTCTTTGCCGCCGCTTGCACCTCTTTCTGTTTACGCAAAATTTCGGGCGGCGTCAAAAAAGCCTTAACCGCTCGTTCCATTTCACGCACGGAATATCCGCGTTTAATCGCACTCTGCGCAAAACCGAACTGCTGTTCCTGCGGCACGCGAACCAACGTCCGTGCGTGACCGGCGGAAAGCTGACCGCTTTCTACGAGCCCCACAACCTCGGGATTGAGCGTGAGCAAGCGCAAGGTATTCGCCACAGCAGGGCGAGAGCGTCCGATCAACGCCGCCACATCATCCTGTGTAAATCCGTGTTCCTTAACGAGTGCTTTCATCAAATACGCCTCTTCCATTGCCCCGAGATTGCCCGCTTTGAGCTTCTCGATCAACGAGAAGGACTCCGCGTTTTTGTCATTGAACTCATACACGCGCACCTCAAATTCCGAAACGCCCATCGACTTCGCAGCCTGAAAATCCCGTTCCGCAGCCAAAAGGACATACCTGCCGTTCGCCGTTGCATTGACGGAAAATTCCGGCGTACCGTTCAAAAGGAAATACGCCGCGCGCGTGCGAAGCTCCTTCGCATCCCAGTCTTCCGAACTCGTCTTCGTATCGATGAGCGCCGCTCGTACCGTTTGTTTTTGATAATCCACGTTGAACGCTTTCTTGCGTCTTACCCGTTTCATAATTTCTCCTTTTATTTTTTCTGCCTCCACAAAAATACCGTTCATCGCGTACATGGATGGGACATTTTGTTAAAAGACTTACATATCCATTGTCCAAAACGGAGCCTTTTACAGGCTCCGTTTGATTTTTTATTCTTCCGAATTATCGCCGTCAACGGGCGTTTTTTCTTCAGCCGTATCCTCGGTTTTTTCCGTCACACCGTCAGACGATTCCGCGGGGTGAACGGGCTCTTCCGCTTTTACTTCCGGCTCTGTAACAAATTCTTCCGTTTTAAGCTCGTCTTTGAGCATTTTTGCAAAGGGATTCTTTTTGCGTTCTTCGCTGTTTTGGTCCATCTCCGCAATTACTTCCTGCCAGGTTGCACCCTTCATGAGCATTTCCACCTCTTCGGTATAAATCGTTTCCTTTTCCACGAGCACGCGCGCCATATTATCCAAGATGGAACGATTTTCCGTGAGGAGTTTAGTTGCTCTTTCATGTGCCTCGGCAGTCAAACGACGGATTTCCGCATCAATCGACGAAGCCGTTTCTTCGGAGTACATCTTATCGCTGTGACCGTATTCCATCCCGACAAATACGGGCTGATCGGAACCATACGCCACCAAGCCGAGCTTGTCGCTCATACCGTACTGAGTAACCATACGACGAGCCGTCGCCGTCACCATACGCAAGTCGCCGCTGGCACCCTGCGTAACGTTTTTCACAACGAGTTCTTCCGCCGCTCTGCCGCCGAGTGTCATACAAATATCGTCGAGCATTTCGTTATAAGACGTAAAGACAGTATCTTCGGCAGGACGAGTCATCGTGAAGCCGCCCGCGCCGTTTCCGCGAGGAATAATCGTCACCTCGTGCACGGGATCGCAATATTTACAAAGCCCCGCAAGTACGGCATGCCCGGATTCGTGGTACGCAATGATACGCTTATCTTCTTCGGTCATGACGTAGCTCTTCTTCTTCAAGCCCATCTCCACCTTATCCACGGCGTCGAAAATATTCACGTTTTCAATCAATTTCTTGTTTTCACGAGCCGCAAGGATTGCCGCCTCGTTCAAAAGGTTGGCAAGATCCGCACCCGAGAAACCTGCCGTAATACGCGCAATCGTCTTGAAGTTCACGTCGGGTGCCATCGGTTTATTTCTCGCGTGCACCTTCAAGATCTGTTCACGTCCCTTCACGTCGGGAAGATTCACGTTAATCTGTCTGTCGAAACGGCCGGGACGAAGAAGGGCGGGATCGAGAATATCCGCACGGTTGGTTGCCGCCATGACAATGATGCTTTCCGTGCTTTCAAAACCGTCCATCTGCACGAGAATTTGGTTGAGCGTTTGCTCACGTTCGTCATGGCCACCGCCAAGACCTGCACCACGCCGTCTGCCTACTGCGTCGATTTCGTCGATGAAGATGATGCAGGGCTGATTTTTCTTCGCCATATCGAAGAGGTCGCGCACACGTTTCGCACCCATACCCACGTACATTTCCACGAAGTCGGAACCGGACACGGAGAAGAAGGGCACGCCGGCTTCCCCGGCAACCGCTTTCGCAAACAACGTTTTACCCGTTCCCGGAGGGCCTACCAAAAGGACGCCCGTAGGAATCTTTGCGCCGAGCGCATGGAATTTTTTCGGAGATTTAAGGAATTCGACGACCTCTTTCAATTCTTCCTTTTCCTCTTCCGCCCCGGCAACGTCCGAGAAACGCACCTTCAAATTGCTCTGCATTTGCGCTTTAGATTTGCCGATATTCATCGAAGAGGGGTTAGCCCCGGACGTGCTCCTAAGCACCATCCAGAATACCACGCAAAGCAAGATCAATCCCAAGAAGGGGAGCAAACTCGACCAAACGCTACCGGCGTTCGGATCGGAAAATTCCAAGGTGAAGGGGAGCTGCGATACTCCGCCGCTTATAAATCCGGGCGCAAGCAATGCAAAGAAACTGTACAGAGAATCGAAACTGTAAACTTCAGGCGCAACGGTCGTATAGGTAGCAATTACTTTGCCGTTGCTATCTTTTACAACAGCCGTCCAATTATACACATCCACGGACAACTCGCTGATTTTCGTAATCACATTGTCGCCGTTAATATCCGTCCCCGTGAAAGTCTCTTGGAGATAGATGGCAAACTCGTCAAAGGTAATCTCCTGTGAACCGCCGATAACGTCCATCAGGAGCACGCCGAGCAAAGCGACGAGAAGGACAGCCGCAACAATCCACATAATTGTTTTTGTTTTCTTATTCAAAATTATTTCTCCTATCTTAATATAATCAACGGTATTATTTTACCATATTAAAAAAGGTTTTTCAAGCGTTTACAGCCCGAAAAACCAAACATTTAACAAACGTTCACGAAGTTAACACAAACGCCCGTACATTTTTGTCGAAAGCGACACTTACACGCCGTTGCGTACCCGAATACGATCGATGTTCTTCTGCCGACCGAATAGAAAATCAAAGAAAGCTCTCAATCAAAATCTTCAATCCGATGGCAATCAACACGATGCCGCCAAACATGGACGCTTTATCCGCAAGTTTGCTTCCGAGCATCTTTCCGATATACACCGCCCCGACACTCAAACCGAAGGTGCATGCGCCGATCACGCCCGATGCGCCCCACACACCGAGTGCCAATCCCGCTTCCGAAATTGCCGCCATCTGCAACGTCACGCCCACCGCCAATGCATCGATCGACGTGGCGATCGCCTGTGTAAAAAGCTCCCATATCGAGAGTTCCTTTTGAGGTGTTTCTGTTTGTGAACAAATACATGCCCCTGTCTCTTGTCCTTCTTCCGCATTTTCTATATGTAAAGACGACTGTTTTTTTTTCGCTCGTGCCAAACGAAATTCTTTCGCGCCTTCCCACAACATTCTTCCGCCGAGAAAGGCGAGAAGCCCGAAGGAGATCCATGCCGACACCGATTCGAACACGTCCATAAACGCACCCGTTACGATTTGTGTAATAAAGTAACCGATGACAGGCATCAAAAACTGAAAAAAGCCGAAAAAGGCACCGATCAGCAACACTTTTTTTACGGGCATTTTAGGATAAAGCATCCCGTTCGTCATTCCAACCGTACATGCATCCATGGACAGTGCCACCGCCAACAATAAAATTTCCCAAACCTGCATAATTTACTCCTTTATAAGCAATTTTTTTCCTTCAAAATTGCAAGAACGTCCGCAAAAATTCCCTTAGGCGTTTTTTTGCCGTCTACGCAAACGACGCGTTCGGGTTCATCATGGGCAATCTTTTTATACCCCTCGTATACGCGTTCGTGAAACGCAGCGCCGGCAAGTTCCATTCGATCGTTTTGATCGGCGCCGTGTTTTCTCGCAAACGCCTCCTTGGGCGATAAGTCAATGAATATCGTCACGTCGGGAGAATAGTTTTTCAAGGCGTATCCGTTGATTTGTTCCACAAAATCAATCCCCAGCCCTCGCGCGTACGCCTGATAAGCGAGCGACGAATCCACGTATCGGTCGCAAATAACAAGCTTTCCTTCTTGCAGGGCAGGCTCGACACGATCATGCAAATGTTGCACTCTCGACGCCGCATACAAAAGAGCTTCGCACTCATCCGTCATTTCCATATTCTTGCCGCTAAGCAAAATTTCGCGAATCATCTCGGAAATTTTGCCGCCCCCCGGCTCCCTCGTGAAAATATGGGGGATATTCTGTTCCGTCAAATATTTACTGAGCAACCCAAGCTGCGTACTCTTGCCACATCCGTCGCAGCCTTCGAACGTGATGAATTTTCCTCTTTTCATTTTCATTTCCTCTCTTCTTTATATACTAACATTTTGCCTTCCGTAATCCCAAACACGTTGTCCGCCTTGGCAAGCAACGCCAACTTTTCTTTTTCCACCCGTTCTCCCGAAAAAATCAAAGGAGTACAAGGGGGAAAAAGCCCGCAATTCGCCGCGCAAACCCTGTTCTCGGCATCTTGAAAATCCACCCATTCCGTCTCTCCGTTTTCGTAAGCATGGAGGGCAGGTATGCGTTGAGATTGTTTTTTAGGGATATACGGATATTGCTTAAACAACTCTATTAAACGAGTTTTCAATCGTTCAAAATCCGACATCGTCGTTGCAGGAGAAAGATAGAACATCACCACGTTTCCGTCGCAAAATTCCGCATAAATTCCTTCTTGTTCAAGCGTCTTTTCCACCTCGAACGCCCGTTCTCCAAACAGCGCGCAAATCTTCGTCCAATCATCGACGGACAAAATTCTTTCCTGCTTTTGAAACGCCCGAGCCGCCTCTTCGAGCCGCTCGTTCCTCGGATATTTAACGGCGTATTCCACACTCGCCATGATGGGATAGGAAGGACTTGACGTACGGAATATTTCCACCCCTTCCCGCAAAGCCGCCGCATATTTTTCCGTCCGAGCGGAAACCACCGCACCTTGCGTCATGGCAGGCAAACTTTTATGCACTCCGTCCACCCAAAAATCGGCGTACGTGCCGGCATAACGAGCCTTGTCCGTATGCAAATGTCCTCCGTGCGCACCGTCAATCAACAGCAATTTTCCTTTTTTTCGACAATATTCGCGCATCCGACAAAGATCGGGAATATGTCCGTAATAATCGGGGGAAAGGACAAATATACAATCCGCGCAATTAAAAATATTCATAAACGCAGACATGGGTAGCTCATTTTGATAAAGAATGGGAGTCATCCCCAACAACGTACACCCGTTGAACGCGCTTTTATGTCCGTTTATAGGCAATGCAATCGTTTTTACCCCGAGCGTCTTTGCCGCATAGAGCATGGAAAGCACGCCGCACGTACTCCCGTCCGTCAAAATAAAGCTCCTTGCCGCGCCGACGATTTCCGCAATCTCCTTTTCCGCATCTAAAATGCAACCATGCGGCGCAGATAAATTGTCCGAAAAGGAAAGCTCCGTAATATCCCACGCACCCTCTTTATGCCCCGGCGTATGAAAGGACAAATGAGGCTTGTTCGAATTTTCAAGCAGCATTCGATAGATATGGCACTTTTTCAAAGTTTCTTGGTCACGAAAATAATTTTGCATAAAAGATATCTATTTTTCAATAAAACAATTCTCTGTATCGACGAGTAGATACGCCTCACCCCGACGCACGCTTCAAAAAGAAAACGCCGAGTTTCCGAAGATAGAAATTCGGCGCTTGTTCAGGCAATTCTGCATAACATCATCAAGCGAGCGTTGTTCGATTTCGAGGAAGACACGCATCATTCAAAATCAGCTCTTTGCGCCGTATGCGATTGTGCTGTTTCCTTACTTTTTAGGTTTCATGGTGGGGAAGAGAATAACGTCGCGAATGGTGGAGCTATCCGTCAACAACATTACGAAACGATCGAGCCCCATACCCAAGCCACCCGTGGGAGGCAAACCGTATTCCAACGCATTGATGAAATCTTCATCGACCTGCGCTTCCTGATTGCCCTTTGCGCGCTTCGCTTCGATCTGCTTCATCATACGCTGTTTCTGATCGATGGGATCGTTAAGCTCCGAGAAA
>CAZRAS010000046.1:0-7271 GCA_964598045.1 uncultured Clostridia bacterium
GTACGACGAAGGATTGCGAGGTTTTGAAAGTGGATATTTGCAGCAATTGCCATCCTTTCTTCACGGGCAAGCAGAAGCTGGTTGATACCGGTGGACGTATTGATAAGTTCAAAAAGAGATATGGTCTTTAATTGGTAATCGTGATGATTTAGTGGGCTTTGGGGTGTACCCAAAGCCTTATTTTCTATGTATCAAAATTCAATCGGATACGTTTGCGCGCCTTGTCGTTCTTACGTCTTATTCTGTTTAGGCGTGTGAAAGACAGGGGCTTTTCTGCGTTTTTCCCATTTATTCGGGGGCGAATGCGCAATTGTATGAAAAAATGGTAGGGAATCATTTCCCGAATCGTAAATAGGATAATGTAATATGAAAAAAGAAAAAGTAACGAAAACCTGCACCTATATCGGCGGACAGGCGGTTATGGAAGGGGTTATGATGAGAGGGAAGGGTAGCATGGCAACCGCCGTACGAGATCCCGAAGGTCATATTCAAATCGAATCCGAACGTTTAACTCCTCCTGAAAAGACGAATAAATTTTTACGTTTGCCCTTCGTACGCGGAGTCGTAAACTTTATTCACTCCCTCGTGGACGGAAATCGGGTGCTGATGCGAAGTGCGGAAGTCGCATTCCCGGACGACGAAGAGCCGACGAAGGGGGAAAAACTCCTCAATGAAAAGCACGGCATCGATATCAACAGCATTGTCACGACGCTCTCCACCGTGCTCGGCGTGGCGCTTTCCCTTTTGATTTTTGTGGCTCTCCCTCAATGGCTGACGAGCTTTCTTCCTTTCGATAAGACCTCGACCGGGATGGACGGACTTTGGTTTAATCTCTGTGAAGGGGGGATTCGACTGGTCGTTTTTGTGTTGTATATTTTGGCAATTTCCTTGATTCCTTCCTTGAAACGAGTGTTTATGTGCCACGGGGCGGAACATAAAACCATTACTTGCTACGAAGAGGGGAAGGAGCTGACGGTGGAAAACGTGCGCGGCTGTTCGCGTGTGCACGATCGCTGCGGCACGACGTTTCTGTTTATCGTCATGATGGTGAGCATCGTCGTATTCTCTCTCGTCAATATTGCAATTGCAGGTTGGTTGTATACGGGGAACTCCGCTGTGGACGGTGTTTTGCGGTTTGTCGTGAAAGTGCTTATGCTTCCCGTTGTGGCGGGCGTTTCGTACGAAGTACTCAAGCTCTTGGCAAAAACGCAAAATAAATTTTTCCTCATCTTCAAATTCCCCGGACTTTTGATGCAGCGTCTTACCACGCGCGAGCCTGAAGACGGCATGATCGAATGTGCGATCGCCGCATTTACAATGGTGCTTGCGATGGACGCGGATTCCGCCATTCCCGAAAAGCGTTTTGTGACGTCGGATAAGCTTTCTTCTTTGTTGAAGGATACGAAAAAGCGTTTTTCGGATAACGGAATCGAGGAAGAGGAAGCGGAATGGATTTTTGCGTTGACCTTGCATATTCCCAAGAGTGCCATCGATACGGAAGAAAGATTGTTGAAAATTGCGCAGGTGAAAGAAATTTTAGAAATCGTGGACGAACGTTTGACCGGTAGACCTCTTTGGTATATCATCGGCGACACCGATTTTTGCGGCTATACGATCAAGGTGGATGAACGGGTGTTGATCCCCCGTCCGGAAACGGAAGAACTCGTCATGATGGCGGTTGCGGCGGCGGAAGAGGGGCAGAACGTGCTCGATCTTTGCACGGGTAGCGGTGCGATTGCGATTGCAACGTATAAAGAATTGGAAAAAGCGGGCAGAAAGGTGCGCATGACGGCAATCGACGTCAGCACGGATGCGTTGGAGCTTGCAAAGGAGAACGCGGAAAACAATCAGGCGGAGATCAACTTCGTATGTTCCGATTTGTTTACGCGCATTCGCGAACGATTCGATTTGATTATATCCAATCCCCCGTATATTCCGTCTTCGGAAATAGAAACGTTGCAAAAAGAAGTGAAAGATTTTGAACCTCGTCTTGCCTTGGACGGCGGCTCGGACGGCTTGGAAATTTACCGTAAAATAGCGGCAGAGGCACCCAAGTATTTGACGAGAGGCGGCGTGCTGCTCATGGAAGTGGGCGCAGGTCAGGCGGAAGAGGTGGTGAAACTCTTCAAAGGGAATTCTTATTCCATGATTATCAAAGACTTCAACGGTGTGGATCGTTATGTGAAAATCATGATGTAATGCCGTAAAATACGCTCGAGATTCGGGCGTATTTTTCAAAAGGAGAAAGTATGTTCAAAAAATTAGACGAAATTAAAAAGAGATATGAATTTTTATCCGAACAACTTGCAGATTCCGAAGTTATCGCAGACATGGGTACTTGGCAGAAGTATTCCAAGGAACAATCCGACCTCACCGAGGCGGTGGAAAAATACGAGGAATATCTTGCTTGCGAACGTGAAATGACGGACGCGTTTTCCATGGCAGAGACGGAAAAGGACTCGGAAATGAAGAAAATGTTGCTCGATGAAGGATATGATTGTAAAGAACGATTGGCGGCGATCAAAGAGGAGTTGAAAATCCTTTTGCTTCCCAAAGATAAGAATGACGAACGAAATTGTATTTTGGAAGTTCGCGCGGGGACGGGCGGCGAGGAAGCGGCATTGTTTGCGGCAGAGCTTTGCCGTATGTATCTGAATTATTGCGCGGCGCATAAACTTCGCGTGGAAGAGATGGATATGAACGCAACCGAACTTGGCGGCGTGAAGGAAGCCATTTACAACGTAAAGGGATCGGGTGCGTATAAATTATTGAAATATGAAAGCGGTGTTCATCGCGTTCAACGAGTACCTGCCACTGAGACGCAAGGCAGAATCCATACGTCTGCTGCAACGGTTGCCGTTCTTCCCGAGGCGGAAGCAGTGGAGGTGGAGATCAATGATAAGGACATTCGCATCGACATCTTCCATTCGGGCGGCGCGGGCGGACAAAACGTCAATAAGGTTGCGTCGGCGGTGCGCATCACCCATTTTCCGACGGGCATCGTGGTGACCTGTCAGGACGAGCGTTCGCAACTTAAAAATAAGGAGCGTGCATTCAAGGTGCTTCGTTCGCGCGTGTACGATTTTTATAACAGTCGAAGTGCCAAAGCTCGCGAGGAGAACAGACGGAGCATGGTTGGATCGGGGGATAGAAGCGAACGTATTCGCACCTACAATTTTCCGCAAAGCCGTGTCACCGATCATCGAATCGGACTTAGTCAGTACAATTTGGAAACCTTTATGACGGGTGAAATCGATAGCATGGTGCAGGCACTTGCGATTGCGGACAGAGAGGCGTTGCTTGCCTCCGAAAAGGAATAAGGGTACGTTGCGTGAAATCGGAGATGCTCTATTTTTGCAACGGATTTATGTGTCGATATTTTTTATAGTATATTTGTGCGTCAGGTGTGCAACGGGTGATAAAAAATAAAAAATTAAGGTCGAGAGTGAATGTGAAAAACTTGACTTAGTTTGTCGATTGTGCTAATATATAAGCATACAATAATTTATTTTTTAAGGAGAATTAACTATGACACCCGATATGTTGGCAAATTTATTTGAAGCATTCACAATTTTCTGTTTTGGCCTTTCCTGGCCGATTTCGATTATGAAATCTTACAAATCCAGAACGGCAAAAGGCAAAAGCTTGTTTTTTGAAGTCTTTTTGTTGATAGGCTACGCTTTCGGTATTGCTCGTAAGGGCATACAGCTTGCAAACCCTGCTACTACGGTCGATTTCTTATTTATTTTAAGTGCTGTTTTCTATGTTCTTAATTTTATAGAAATTTCGATCGACGTTGTGTTATATTTCCGCAATACGAAACTGGATCAGGCAAGAGAAGTCGAGGATAAACAATAAAACAGAATGGCTATGCGATAATGAAGAATCATGGTTGCATAGCCAATCTTTTTGATTGAATAAATCGAAAAAATGGATAACACGTGCATTATCTCTAATTATTTTGATTATTTTTCGACTATTTTATCAAAACAGGGCATAAGAGGTTGCTTTATTTTTGAAAAACAGGTAGAATAAATGGGTAAAGGAAAAGAAGGAAAAACGGAGAGAATTACGTATGAAAAATCGTGTAGCGCAAAGAATGACAACGATATCCCCCTCCTTAACTTTGGCTATTTCCGCGAAAGCGAAAGCGATGAAGCAAGCCGGGGAAGACGTGGTATCGTTCGGGGTCGGTGAACCTGATTTCAACACGCCTGCCCACATTATCGACGCGGCGAAAGCGGCGCTGGACGCCGGGTATACGAAGTACACCCCCTCGGCCGGGTTGTTGCCTTTGAGAAAGGCGATTTGCGAGAAGTTTAAGAGAGATAACGGACTCGATTACGAGCCTTCTCAAATTATCGTATCCAACGGAGCCAAACATTCTATTTTCAATGTTTGTTATGCATTGTTGGATGAGGGGGACGAAGTGATTATTCCTGCTCCTTATTGGCTGACTTATCCCGAGGTCGTGAAGGTTTGCGGCGGCGTGCCCAAATACCTGGTATGCTCCAAAGAAAACAAATATAAGTTTACGGCGGAAGAATTGAAGGCAGCGATCACGCCAAAAACCAAGATGCTCGTTTTCAATTCTCCTTCCAACCCCACAGGCGCTGTGTACGGAGAGGAAGAAGTGCGTGCGATTGCGAAAGTTTGTGAGGATGCCGGTGTTTTTGTCCTTTCCGACGAGATTTACGAAAAGCTTTGTTACAACGGAGTGAAGCCCTTTTCGATCGCGGCGTGCGGTGAGAAGATAAAGGATTTGACGATTACGGTCAACGGCGTATCCAAGACGTACGCAATGACCGGTTGGCGCATCGGATATTTGGCGGCGCCCAAGGATATTGCGAAAGCGATCGATTCCTTCCAAAGCCACGCAACCAGCAATGCAAGTTCTATTTCCCAGTACGCAACGATCGAGGCGCTCCGTGCGCCCGAATCGGAGATCGCGGACATGGTGCAGGTATTTGATAAACGCAGAGCGAAAATATTGCAATTGATCGCAAGTATCGAGGGAGTTCGGGCGGTAGAACCGGGCGGCGCGTTTTATGTCATGTTGGTTGTCGGTTCGTTGTACGGCAAGAGCTATCACGGCAAGACGATCACGAATTCCGTCGAGTTTGCCGATATTCTTTTGGAAGCGGAGAAAGTGGCTACGGTGCCCGGAGTTTCCTTCGGCGCGGACGACTGTGTGAGACTTTCCTACGCGTTGAGCGAAGAGGACATCGAGGAGGGGTTACGTCGCATTGCCAAGTTTGTCGGCGAATTGAAATAATTGATAAGTCGAAGCTGCGGCGACGACTGTATATGAAAGCTGTATAGTAAGGGCGAGGAAGTTTATTCTTCGCTCTTTTTTTGATCGACGGACGAGGATGTTACGTCTTAGAGCACGCTTTGTTTTTGGCAGTTTTGTGTATTTTCTAAAAAATTTTCAAAAAATATAATTTTTTTTTGGAAAAGGTCTTGAAATTATGCTCGAAATCTGCTAAACTATAAGAAACCGAAACTTACATAAATAATTTCGGGAAACAAACACAAAATCTGGGAGGATTTTATTATGATTAAAGTTATTTACGGCGCAAAAGGTACTGGTAAAACGAAAATGATGATCGATGCGGCAAACGAAACGGTAAAAGTCGCAAAAGGGCATATGATTTTTATTACCGACAGCAAGCGCGGTATGTATGATTTGGAACGCGAAGTGCGTTTCATCGATATCAGCGAATACGACATCGCGGGCGAAGCTGCGCTTTGCGGATTTATCAAGGGCGTAATCGCTGGCAACAACGACAACGAATACGTATTCATCGACGGCGTCGTTCGTATCGCAGGCAAACCCGTACAGGAAATGGCGGCATTCTTCTATATGCTGGACAAGGTAAGCAAGGATAACGGCGTGACCATCACCGTATCCGTTTCTGCGAATAAGGAAGATTTGCCTGATTTCGTAAGCAAATATTTATAATCGATCGGTCGGTAACTCGGGTGGTGGAAAACTTGGTTTTCCACCACCCTGTCAAAAAGAACGTAGAAAGAAGAATGGGAAAATGATGGCGGTCAGGCAGACTGCCCGTTTTGTGCGTTAAAAATACGGCACGCAAACGTGAATACAGGCAAAAAAATCCAAAAGGCAGGTATAAAAAGATGTATTTCATCAGTACAAGAGGCGAAGAAAAGGTGACGGGCGCGCAGGCGATCGTGCAGGGGCTTGCAAAAAACGGGGGCTTATACGTACCCGAAACATTCCCCACCGTTTCCCAAGCGGAGCTCCAAGCTCTGATGGACTTGAGTTATCCCGAACGTGCGTCGTTTATTTTGGGCAAATATCTTGCGGACGAGCTGGGGGCGGATTTTCTTAAATCCGCATGTGAAAAGGCATATTCCTCTTTTGAAGGGGAGGATCCCGTACCCCTCGTCAAGGTGGACGGCGAAACGGGTTTGTATATTCTCGAACTCTTTCACGGACCTACGTGCGCATTTAAGGACGTGGCGTTGCAGCTCCTTCCCCATCTTTTGAAAAAGAGTTTGGAAGTGACGGGGGTGAAAGACGACGTCCTCATTCTCGCGGCAACGAGTGGCGATACGGGCAAGGCTGCGCTTGAAGGCTTCCGTGACGTACCCGGCACCAAAGTGGCTGTGTTCTATCCCGACGAGGGGGTTGCGAAAATGCAGCGTTTGCAGATGAGCATTCAAGACGGCAATAACGTCTTCGTCTCGGCGGTGAAAGGGAACTTCGACGATTGCCAGCGCGCGGTGAAAAATATGTTTGCATCCGAAGAGTTCAATGCAGAGCTTGCAAAACGCAAGGTGAGATTGTCCAGCGCAAACTCCATCAACTTCGGGCGTTTGGCTCCGCAGATTGCCTACTATTTTTCCGCGTACGTAGATCTTCTTTCCGCAGGGCAGATCGAGATGGGAGATGAAATCGACTTTGTTGTGCCCACGGGAAACTTTGGGGATATTTTGGCGGGTTGGTATGCAAAAAAGATGGGATTGCCCGTGAGAAAACTTGTCTGTGCGTCCAACCGCAATCGCGTGCTTTCCGATTTCTTCAATAAGGGCGTTTACGACATAAAGCGCAATTTCTTCCGTACCATGTCTCCGTCTATGGACATCTTGGTGTCCTCGAATTTGGAACGCTTGCTCTTTGAAATCAGCGGCAGAAATGCCGAACTTACGGCAAAACGTATGCAGCAACTTGCCGAGGAGAAGGAATACTCCATTACGCACGAAGAGAAAGCCGTCTTGGATAAGGAATTCTACGCAGGCTT
>CAZRAS010000047.1:0-7150 GCA_964598045.1 uncultured Clostridia bacterium
TGAACAACGCAACGCTCAAAGCAAATCTCGCTTCCGAATTGGATTTTGCTTTGAGTATGGCCCCCACGGGTATGCACGGGTATATGTTCAAAGTAAACGGTCAGTCGATCAACTATTCGTTGACACTTCCCGGTGCTTCGGACGGCGGAAAGACGGACTTCACGGAATATACGATCGGGCAGATCTCTTTGAAGAAAGGTTGGAATACGATCGAACTTATCACCAACAACGAAACGAATGCCGGCGGTACGAGATCCGCTAGTGCGCCGTTGGTCGATTACATTAAGATCGAAGGTGCTTCCGCAACCCTTTCTTACAGCCCCATCTATGACAATTTGTGGCATTCGAGCCTGAAATAAGGAGGACATAACACATGAAAAAGATGGAAAAAGCTAAAAAAGCAGGTAAGATCGTTTGGGCTGCCGTGTCCGTTTTCCTTGCGGCATTCTTCACGGTACTCACGATCTTGGCAAACGGGTTGTTAGAACCTATTTTGCAGACGGTGCTCGGCGGTAAAATGCCGATCATCGACAGCAGCATCGAGAAGATTTACACATCCGATTATGCGTCTAAGGCAGAATCTAAGAAAGCCGGTGACAAACTCAACGTGGAAATCGTGGAAGAAGGAATCACCCTTCTTGAAAATTACGACAATGCATTGCCCCTTAAAAAAGGAAGCAAGGTCAGCGTATTCGGTAAAAACTCCGTCAATCTCGTGCTTGGCGGATCCGGCTCCGGCGGGATCGGCAGCGACAGCGCAACGACGATTTTCGACGGATTGAAAGCGGGCGGTTTCGAATACAACGAAACGTTGAAAAAATTCTATGAAAACGACAGTGCGTCCGGGAAAGGACGTTCGTCGAGCCCTGCGTTGACCAGCGGCGCAAGTTCTTCGCCTACACTCGATATTGGGGAAACGCCCCTTTCCATGTATACGGACGAAGTAAGAAATTCGTACGCGGACAGCGACGTGGCAATGGTCGTCATTTCCCGTTTGGGCGGGGAATCTTGGGACTTGCCTCGTGAACAGAACACGGAGAACGGCGGCATCGAAGGGAAGCATTACCTCCAGTTGGATCAGAACGAATACGATTTGTTGGCGGAAGTGACCGATCACTTCGATAAGGTTATCGTGGTTTTGAACACGCTCACCTCCTTCCAATGTGATTTCCTCGATGAGTTCAATAACACTGCCACGAATAAGCGTATCGACGCGGTGCTTTGGATCGGCGGCCCCGGTTCGACGGGTGCGGAAGCGATCGGCTCGATTTTGAACGGCGACGTGAACCCTTCCGGCAGAACGGTGGATATTTATTCTAAGGATTTCACGAAAGATCCCACTTGGCAGAACTTCGGCGACGGCTCGCAATCGAGCGAAAACGGCGGAAACAACGTGGCGTTCGAGGGTGTGTCGCAACAGTATATGATCAATTATGACGAAAGCATGTACGTGGGATATCGTTATTACGAAACCCGTGCGGTTGCGTACAACGGTGCTATCGAAAGACTTGGCGAAAAGTCTTATTCGAGCGGCGAAAAATGGTATCAGGCAAGCGTGCGTTATCCTTTCGGCTACGGTCTTTCCTATTCCACGTTCAGCCAGCGCATTACGGCTTCGAGCGGAGAATTGAAAAAGACGGACGAAGAAATCAATTCCAGCAAGATCAGCATCACGGCGGAAGTGAAGCTCGAAGAAGGGCAGGCAGGTAAGGACGTTGTAGAACTTTACGTGAAGTTGCCTTATTACGAAGGCGGCATTGAAAAATCTTACGTGCAACTTGTGGACTACGCGAAGTCCGATATGCTGAACAAAGTAGGGGATACGTGGACGGTAACCTTCGAAGTGGACGCTTACGACCTTGCTTCCTACGATTATAACGATGCAAACGGAAACGGATTCAAAGGCTATGAGCTTGAAAAGGGCGATTATGAATTCGTGATCAGTGCAAACTCGCACGTAGACGGATATGCATACGATTCCGTAACGTTTACGCTCGAGGAAGATATTCGTTTCGAGAAAGATCCCGTTACGAAGACGGAAGTGAAAAATCTTTACAGCGACAACGAAGATACCTTCTTAAATTCGGATTACAGATTGGACGATAACACGATCGAAGTGGACGGCAACGAAGTTACCCGTAAGGGTATGTCTCGTACCGATTTTGTGAGCACGTTCGCAAGAGCGTCCACGGCTGAAGAACGCAGAGTGAAAATCAACGCGGAAACGGATAAATCGGAGGCGGATTATCTCACCGATTATACGCATAACAATACGTTGGTTGCTTCTACGGTAGAGCAGAACGGTATGCCTACGACGGGTTCCACGTCGAGTACGGTCACCATTCGCGATTTGATCGGGAAAGATTACAACGATCCTCTTTGGGCGGAATTGTTGGATAGACTTACCTTCACCGAAATGAAGAATCTCGTCAACAACGGTGCGTTCCAGACGGTTGCAATCGAATCCATCGATAAGAACCTTACGAACGACTCCGACGGTCCTATCGGTTTCGTGAACTTCCAGGCAGGGTTGTCCAGCCATTATGACGACAATACGACTTTTGCGTGCGAGATCGTGATCGGTTCTACATGGAATAAAGATCTTGCATACCGCATGGGTAGAGCAGTCGGCGACAATGCGGTTTGGGGTGACAGCGACGGCAACGGGTTGCCTTACAGCGGTTGGTATGCGCCTGCAATCAACATCCATCGTTCTCCCTTCTCCGGCCGTAACTTCGAATATTATTCCGAAGATCCCGTGTTCAACGGTAAGATGGCAGTCAACGTAGTAAACGGTGCAAAGACGAAGGGTGTGTACACCGACGTGAAGCACTTTGCGTTGAACGATCAAGAAACCAATCGTTCGGGTGTTTCCACGTTCTGTACCGAACAAGCACTTCGTGAAATTTATCTCAAAGCGTTTGAAATTGTCGTAAAGGGTGACGACGTCGTTTGTGCAACGGCAAAGGCGCAAGGCGTTACCGAATATAGCGGTACGACGGGCATCATGTCTTCTTTCAATCGTATCGGTTTGAAGTGGACGGGTGGCGACTACCGATTGATGACGTCCATCCTTCGTGACGAATGGGGCTTCGAAGGACTCGTAATCTGCGACTATAAGTCGGGTGAAGTATTCATGGATGCGAAACAGATGTTGTACGCAGGAAACGATTTGATCCTTGCGTCCGTGACCAGTTTCATGTGGACGAATCCCGATTCGAACAGTGCGGAAGACGTTACGATTTTGCGTCAGGCATCTCATAACATTTTGTATGCGGTTGCGAACAGCAACTCTGTAAACGTCAAGGTTATCGGATATCAGACGGAATGGTGGAAGATCATGATCGTGGTGTTGGACGTTGTGGTTGTTTTGGCGATTGCGGTATGGGGATTGTTCGTATTCAAACCTAAGAAACAATTGAAGAAACAATCGAAATGACGGGATTTTCTTGTCAACGATACTTTTCGTATAAAGATAGGGTGGGGAGTTTTCCCCGCCCTATTACGTTTGTAGCGTCAATCTCGGAAGAATTTATGCTGTGAAAGTATATCGACGTAAAAACACTTGACTTCCATCCTATTTTATGATAGAATATCATAAAATTCTATGACAAATGTAAACGAGGAGTTATTATGGGAAAGAAAGAAAAGCCTGTTCAAAAGCGAAAATGGTGGTTCCGAATCATGAAAAAATTGATGGTGGGGCGTTATAAAGAGCCTAAATTCATTTACTTGGGCAAAAAATTTGATAAAAGCAGTATTATTTTGAGCAATCATGAGGGAACGGACGCTCCGATGTCTTGGGAACTCTATTGCGATAAACCCATTCGTATGTGGGGTGCAAGCGAGATGAATTCGGGCTTGGTGCAGCTGTATAAGTATCAAACGAAGGTGTATTATCACGAAAAGAAACATTGGAACTTGTTTTTGGCACGTCTTTTCTGTTTGGCGGCAAGTCCGTTGACCAACTTGTTCTATAAGGGATTGAATTTGATTTCTACCTATCGGGACAGTCGTTTCTTAAAGACTTTGCGTGAGAGTGTCACCGCTCTTAGCGAGGGGGATAATATCATTATTTATCCCGAGGATTCCACGAACGGATATTTGGAGGAACTTGAAGGCTTTCATCAAGGGTTTGTGGCGTTGGCAGAGCTTTGCCATAAGAAGGGCATGAACGTACCCATCTACGTGAGCTATTTCAGAAAATCCGATTTGACTTGTATCGTCGATGCGCCCGTATATTATCGGGATTTGATTGCAAACGGCGCTACGAGAGAGGGAATTGCTAAAAAATTGTTGGATAGATGCAACGAGCTCGGAAAGATGCAGTTCCTTAAAGAAACGGAGGGAACACAGGAGAAAGAAGCGGTGTAAATTCCGTCATGCGACAGGGGAATGCCGTGACCATGTATGAGGCGAGCTACAAAAATTAGGGTTACTCGATCTTTTATCTATGAGGAAAAGATTATGAAAAATATTGTCATTACGGGCGTTTGCGGCGGCATGGGACGGGCTACGGCGAAACGCTTTTCCGAGGCGGGATTTCGTGTATTCGGCATCGACTGTCAACCGACTTCGGATTTGCCTATCGACTATTTTTCCGTCGATATTACGGATATGCGGTCCATAGACGAGGCTTGCTCCGACATTGCAAGCAAAGCGGATAAGTTGGACGGGATCTTGCATTTTGCCGGTATGTACAATCTCGATTCGCTGGTCGAAATCGGCGAGGAAGAATTTATCAAGATCTTCGATATCAATCTGTTCGGGATTTATCGCATCAACAAAGCTTTCGTACCGATGATGAGGGCGGGGGGACGTATTGTCATTACGTCGAGCGAGCTTGCTCCTCTGGATCCGTTGCCCTTTACGGGTTTATACGCCGTTACCAAGGGGGCGGTGGAAAAATACGCCGACTCTTTGCGCATGGAGCTGAGTCTTCACGGAATTTCGGTCAGCGTCATTCGTCCCGGAGCGGTGAAAACGGGAATGCTCGGCGCTTCTACGGCAGCGCTTGAAAAATTTTGCGAAAAGACGGAGCGATATGCCTGCAATGCGGTGCGCTTTCGTCGAATCGTGGATTCGGTGGAGACGCGGAACGTGCCGCCCGAAAAGATTGCCGAGCTTGCCTTTCGGGCGATCACGGCAAGAAGGGCAAAATTTACCTACAATATCAATCGAAATCCCTTGTTGAGGCTTTTGAATATTTTGCCTAAGCGTATGCAGGTGTGGATTATCGCCAAAATTCTTCAATAACGGAAAGGACTCGGGCTGTCGTTTGACAGCCCGAGTCCTTTCCATAAGGTATTTGAAATTATTTGTCTGTTTTGACGATGTCGGCGAGCGTTTTTCCGTCGAAATAGTCGTTGACGAGTTGATAAAATTCCGTCCACATGGGATAGGTGGGGCAGGAGTCGGATCTTTCACAAAGGGAAGTGCCGCATTCCAAACAGGAAACGGGCGCCAAATCGCCTTCGGTCAGGCGTAAGATATCCCCGATGCGGCAACACTCGGGTGATTTCACTAAACGATAGCCGCCCCCTCTGCCGTGGGTGCCTTCGATAAACCCGTTTTTGCAAAGAACGGGCAAGATCTGTTCTAAATATTTGAGGGAGATTCCTTGGCGGTTTGCGATTTTTTTCATGGGAATAAGTCCCTCGCCGTTGTGTTCTGCTAAATCGGCAAGCACTCTCAACGCATACCTGCCCCTTGTCGATATCATCATTCTTCCACCTCCGAAGTCTTTTTATGATGGCAATTGTTGCGGCTTATTCTTCGCTGCAATGCGTGCAGCTTTCGCAGTCGGGAAAGAGGCTACGATCGTACGGAATGTCGTTTTTTTCATAATAATCTTGTAACGCCTTTTTGATTGCTTCTTCCGCGAGTACGGAGCAATGCAGCTTGTGAGTGGGCAGACCGTCGAGTGCTTCCGCAACGGCTTTGTTGGTCAGGGCGAGCGCTTCGGAAAGGGGCTTGCCTTTGATGAGCTCGGTCGCCATAGAACTGGATGCGATTGCGGAACCGCAACCAAAGGTTTCGAACTTGACGTCTACGATGACGTCGTTGTCGATTTTGAGATAAATTTTCATAATATCGCCGCATTTTGCGTTGCCGACTTCGCCTATGCCGTCTGCGTTTTCAATTACGCCTACGTTGCGCGGGTTTCTGAAATGATCCATTACTTTTTCGCTGTATAAAGCCATGATAGTCTCCTTATTTGATGATAAATTCTTTTTTTCGCTGACGAGATCACGCCAGACGGGGGACATGTTGCGAAGATGTTCCACGACCTCTTTGACGGCGCGGACGGTATATTTGATTTCTTCCTCGGTGTTCTCTTCGGAGAGGGAAAGCCGCAGGGAACCGTGCGCAATATCGTGTACCCTGCCGATGGCAAGGAGTACGTGACTGGGGTCGAGGGAACCGGACGTGCAGGCGGAGCCCGACGAGGCACAGATTCCCTTGTCGTCCAAAAGGAGAAGAAGAGATTCGCCTTCGATGCCTTCGAAACAGAAATTCACGTTGCCGGGAAGTCTGTTGTCTTTGTCGCCGTTTAGAACGGAATGAGGGATTTGGGAGAGTCCGTCGATGAGCAGATCCCGTAACGCCGTGAGTTTTTCGGCGTTTTCCTCTCTATGGGCGCAAGCTTCTTCCAATGCTGCCGCCATGCCGACGATGGCGGGGATATTTTCCGTGCCTGCGCGTTTGCCGCGTTCCTGTGCCCCTCCTTCGATGAGATTGGAAAGTAAAAATCCCGTCTTTGCGTAGAGTGCGCCGATTCCCTTAGGACCGTGAAATTTATGGGCGGAGAGGGAGAGCGCGTCGACGTTGTCCGTCTGTACGTTGACGGGCAGATGACCGACTGCCTGTACGGCGTCCGTGTGGAAGGGGATTTTTCGCTCGCGGCAGAGGGCGCCGATTTCCCGAATGGGTTGAATGCTGCCGATTTCGTTGTTTGCGTACATGACGGTGACGAGACAGGTGTCCTCGCGAAGGGCTTTTTTCACGTCTTCCACGTCCACGATTCCCTTTTCTCCCACGGGCAGAAGGGTAATTTCAAACCCTTCTTGTTCGAGTTTTTTGAAGGTGTGTAACACGGCGTGATGTTCGATGGAGGTGGAAAGAATGTGTTTCTTTCCCGTTCTCGCTC
>CAZRAS010000048.1:0-7041 GCA_964598045.1 uncultured Clostridia bacterium
TGTCTTCGATGTGGCAAGCAACGATACCTTCCGCTGCGATACGGGAAGCTTTCTTTTCAGCTTTTGCAATTCCTCTTTCACGAAGAAGGTCAGCAGCTTTGCTCATGTCGCCGTCAGCGTCCGTCAATGCTTTCTTGCAGTCCATTACGCCTGCGCCCGTTCTTTCGCGAAGCGCCATTACGTCTTTAGCTGTAAATGCCATAATTATTTTCTCCTTATACTTATTATGATAATGATGATTTTTTTGTAAGATCAATCCTACGACAAGTCGCAAGATCGATTCGGGATACGGGCGACGAGCGCCCGTACCGAACAATTCAATTATTCAGCAGCAACGACTTCTTCGATGTCTTTTGCTTCTGCTGCGTCAACTTCGGGAACAACGAGCGCTTCTTCGCCCTGATTTGCTTCGATAACTGCGTTTGCAATTACGGAAGAGATGAGCTTGATGGCGCGGATAGCGTCATCGTTGCCGGGAATTACGTAATCGATTTCGTCGGGATCGCAGTTGGTATCGGTGATAGCAACGATTTTGATGCCGAGCTTCTTTGCTTCCTTGATTGCGATATCTTCGTTATGAGGGTCAACGACGAACATAACGCCGGGCATGGATTTCATGTTCTTGATACCGTTAAGGTTGGTCTGCAACTTTTCCATTTCCTTCTTAAGCAAAATAACTTCTTTCTTGGGAAGGTTTTCAAAGTCACCGTTTGCTTCCATAGCTTCCAACTTTTCGAGATATTCCACACGGCTTCTCATCGTCTTGAAGTTGGTAAGGCAACCGCCAAGCCAACGGCTGTTTACGTAGAACTGACCGCAACGTTCAGCTTCTTCTTTGATTGCGTCCTGAGCCTGTTTCTTCGTACCGACAAAGAGAACGGACTTACCTGCTTTTACGCTGTCGCAAACGAACGCATAAGCTTCTTCAATCAAGTTTGCCGTGATCTGCAAGTCGATGATGTGAATGTCGTTTCTTGCCGCGAAGATGTACTTCTTCATTTTGGGGTTCCACTTTCTCGTCTGATGACCGAAGTGAACGCCTGCTTCCAAGAGCTGCTTCATAGTAATAACTGCCATAATTCAAACCTCCGTTTTTTCCTCCTCGCCTTGTGTTGGCTCGTAACAACGTCCGCATGAAAAAGAATTTACGGACACGGATTACGCACAATGAGCGAGTGTGAATTTTTAGCTTTTCTATTTTACCATATAGGGCAAACCTTTGCAAGTCATTTTGCATGATTTTTGAAGATTTTTTTTGATTTTTTGAACTTTTTCACTCTTCCTCCTACGGGGAACGCCTTGCCGGAAGTCCAAGGACTTGATCCCGTGCAATTTGCAAAGACGGCGCCTTTGGCGGGATCAGATCTCTTTCTATGCAGACGCTGCATTAAGACAAAGGACCAACGAAATCCTCGTTAGTCCTTTTTGCTTTTGTTTTACAACCCATCGAAAGTCACGATTTAATTAAAGAAAAGTTGATTTAAGAAATCCAAATCTTCTTCGTTATCTAAAACAATCTCCACAAGCAAATCATAAATTTTTAACAATTCTTCATCAACAGCTTCGCCATCCTCTTGCGCATTTACTAATGAAGAAACCAAAAAATCAAGTTCTTCCTGTAAGTCACAAACAGTATCATCTGTTAAGTTGGCAATATTTAATCTCTTAAGCACCTTGCTTACTTCATCTTTCGCCCTTGCGGTAAATTTATTTTTTTGCATTTCGTTTAACATATCTCTTTTTCCGTCCTTTTTTACTTATATTTACCAAATTGAAATCACGTCTATCCTGCTTACTGACTGGTCGACAAGAAACCACTTTATTATTCGTCGGATTAATACTTATTGTTGCACGTTTTCCCACGCGGTTATACGAAGGTCGCCCCAAATCGTCGCGTTTAATTTGTGTTACACCGTTTGGCTTAGTAAATAAATTTTCTAAAACATCCGCTTTATCCATTTTTCGTGCTTTATCAACGATACGGTTTTGTGCGTGTGGGGTAAGCGTATATTTTCCGACTTTAATATGCTTCGTATTTTCTTTTGCCATTTCTTTTTTAGGCTTAAGTAAAAAACCAAGTACACTCATATTATATCACCTCCTTTATCCTTAGTCAAGGAAAATTGCGCGCATAAACTTCCTTGCATTTCTATTATATCATAATTCCACAATCAAGAAAAGCCTTTTTGAAAAATATTTGTCTTCCCTGTTTCGCACTATTAAGTAGACAATTTAATATATTTTTACAATAAATAGTTGACATTTAAGTAGACAATTTGTATAATATAATTAAAGGAGGATGTATTTATGATGGATAAAATCAAAATAAAAGTATCTTCTTTCGTAGCAAATATATTAGAAAACGATGCTTTGCGTTTTGGGTTTATGAAAAACGGAAAATCAAACAAAAACGCATTGCTAAATAAACTTATTCCAACGCTTGTGGAAGTTAGAAAAGCAAGACGGAATGAAATTGAAGATATTCTAAAAAATGAATACAATAGAGACGATAGCGAAAATATCTATAATGCCGTTAACACAGTTATTGATAGAGTATATTTTGACGACGAAGAATTAAATATATTAGACGAATATATTTGGATTAGACCCTCCAAAGAAGTGATGAGCACTTACGATGAAATAGAAACGAGCGAAACGCTTATAACGGCTCAAGAAATCCCGGTTTATATCCGTGGTCTTTTAAACGAATATTCTCGTTTACCACAATATAAAAGAGAAATGCTTGTTTTTGATAAAGAATTAGATATCTTTGACACTGCTTGCAGTTTACACAACATCCTACATTTTAAAGATAAAGAGACGGGCGATAGATATAAAGCTTTTGCTTTTAATTATTATTACGGATATCTATACGACCAAACAAATTATTGTATTATATACGACCTAAACAATACAACAATAAAAGCCATACCACTATATAGAATACAAGATATTTATATGATTAAACAAAAATATAAACCGAGCGAACAATTGATCGAATGGATACAGGAATATGCTGATAATTGCAATTTTGAAAAAGAAATAAGCGTGGTGACAAAACAAAATGTTTTTTAATAAGAAAAAAAAGAAAAGCAGTTACGTAAAAGCCCAAACCCCCGATGCGCGAAAACGACAAAAAGCGGCTATTGCAGCCTATTATGCAAAAAAGAAAAAATAAAACTATCCGTAGCGCAAAATGCTACGGATAGTTTTCACTGGAACTTTTTCCTGTTCTTTATTTAACGCCTTGAATAAACGTACGCGCAAAATAGAATATGCCCCGAGGGTTGAAAATCCTCAGGGCATATCGCGTTTTTACAGGTTTTTCTCTATAAATTCTTCAAGAAGATCTTGGGGCTTAAAGCCAAGACTGTTGTCCACGGGGACTCCGCCCTTAAACGCAATGATATTCGGAATATTCGTGATGCCGTATTTAACGGCTGCAGGCTCGCTGTCCTCTTCGTCGATGTCGATCTTTACAAACACCGCCTGTTCCTCGTATTTATCGGAAATCTCCTCGAACACGGGTGCCAACATTCTGCAAGGACCGCACCAACTTGCCCAAAAATCGCAGTACACCGTTTTATCGGTGCTCCCGATCAATTCTTCCAATCCGGCTGCATTTACATATTTTACCATAATCTTTTCTCCTTTCGTTTTCGTATTGTCTTCTTTTTATCCTATTTATGCACAAAAACAGTTTGCGTTTTTAATTCAAAAAGTATTCCACGATGTCTTCAAACGGCACGGATACACTCTCGCCCGTTTCCATAAATTTAACATTGGCTCTTCCCTCTGCGAGCTCGTTTCCGCCGATGACGGCAACGTACTTTGCGCCGAGCTTATCCGCGTACTTAAACTGCGCCTTCAAAGAACGTTCCATCAAATCGATTTCCGCAATCACCCCGTGTTCGCGAAGAAGGGCCGCCAACTCAAACGCTTTTCTACGGCAGTTTTTATCCATGCCGGCAAGATATACGGTGGGTTTCATCGGCTCGGGAATTGTCACGCCCGATTGTTCCATCACCATAAGAAGTCTCTCGATGCCTGCCGCAAACCCGACGGCAGGGGTAGGTTTGCCCCCCAACTGTTCGATCAGTCCGTCATATCTGCCCCCTCCGCAAACGGTGCCTTGTGCACCGATGGACGTAGAAACGAATTCAAACACCGTACGGGTGTAATAATCGAGTCCGCGCACGATTCGAGGGTCGATTTCATATTCTACGCCAGCCAAATCGAGACAGGATTTCACCTCCTCAAAGTGTACCGAGCACTCCTCGCAAAGGTAATCCAAAATTTGAGGGGCGTCTTGATTGACAGCCTTACAGCCCTCTTCTTTGCAATCCAAAAGACGCAAAGGATTTTTCTCAAAACGTGTTCTACAATCGCCGCAGAGCGCACCCAGGTGTGGCTCGAAATAGTTTTTCAACGCTTGATTATACGCCGCACGACAAGCGGGACAACCGATGGAATTGATGCAGAGTTTGACCTGCAACCCCAACTTTTTAAGCAGGGTGTCCGCAATCAAAATCGTCTCCGCGTCCGTCTGTGCGTTCGAAGAACCGTACACTTCCACGCCAAACTGGTGAAATTCACGCAGTCTTCCCGCTTGCAGTCTTTCGTAGCGGAACGCAGGAATGACGCAATACATTTTTGCAGGCAGCACCGCGTTTCCCAAACCGTTTTCGATATACGAACGCCCGACACCCGCCGTTCCTTCGGGTTTCAACGTAATCGAACGATCCCCCTTGTCCTTGAAGGTATACATTTCCTTTGTAACGACGTCGGTAGTCTCGCCTACGCCGCGATTGAAAAGCTCGGTGTGTTCAAAGGTCGGCGTGCGAATTTCTTTTAAATTGAAAAGGGTTGCCACTTCACGTGCTACGCTTTCCACATATTGCCATTTATAGGAATCTTGGGGCAGAACGTCCTTCGTGCCCTTGGGAATATTGATCATAAATCTTTCCTCTTTTTTCTTTTATTTGCTTGATAGGGCGATACCATGTCTTTATCGAAGCAAATCATCGCCCTTTTTCGTATATTTGAAAACGCCGTAAAATTACAGCACGTATTTTTTCAGATTGCGATTTCCCGTAAGTTTTTGCAAGTGCTCGTCCACGTATTTTCGATCGATCTTCAACGTAAACATCGGATAATCTCCGCCGGCGTTGAAAGAAATGTCTTCCAATAAATATTCCATCACCGTATGCAAACGTCTCGCACCGATATCTTCCGATGTCAAATTCAACTCCACGGACACCTCTGCGATTCTCTCGATCGCGCCTTTGTCAAACTGTAAATCTATATTATCCACGCCGAGCAGATGTCTGTACTGGAAGGTAAGCGAATTTTCCGTCTCCGTTAAAATTCGAACGAAATCCTCCTTCGTCAAACTGTGAAGCTCCACCGACACAGGGAATCTACCCTGCAATTCGGGAATCAAGTCCTCGATCGATGCCACGTGAAAGGCGCCTGCTGCGATAAACAGAATAAAATCCGTCTTGATGGGACCGTACTTCGTCACCACCGTCGACCCTTCGACGATGGGCAAAATATCACGTTGCACCCCTTCTCTCGAGACGTCCGCTCCGTTTCTGTTTCCTTTACCTGCAATCTTGTCGATTTCGTCGATAAAGACAATCCCGTCGTTTTCCGCTCTATACAGCGCCTCCGACTTGATTGCGTCCTCGTCCAAAAGCTTGTCCGATTCCTCGCTCAACACCAAGTCAAAAGCTTCGCGCACAGCCAAACGACGCTTTTTCTTTTTCTGAGGAAAGATATCACCGAAGATATTTCCGATGGTAACCGCCGCACCGCCGGGCATAAGTTCCATAGGCGTTTGAGGAGCTTCCACCAATTCCATTTCAATCATGAAATTGTCGTACTGACCTTTGCGGAAATCCTCCAAGAGCTTGGCTTCGAATACGTCTTTTGCCAAATCCCCTTTTTCATCCTTCTTCGCCTCCGCAAGTGCGCGCACAATGCGTTTTTCCGCCCGAACAGTCGCCTTCGCCTTAACTTCTTCCTCTTTTTCCGCTTTCACAAGTCGATAAGCACATTCCGCCAAATCGCGAATCATCCCCTCGACGTCCTTTCCTACGTATCCAACTTCGGTGTACTTCGTCGCTTCCACTTTGACGAAAGGAGCTTTCACAAGCTTGGCAAGTCGTCTTGCGATTTCCGTCTTCCCGACGCCGGTGGGACCTTTCATAATGATATTTTTCGGAGTGATTTCTTCGCGAATTTCAGGAGGAAGTTGTGCCCTTCTGTAACGATTTCTAAGCGCGATTGCCACCGATTTTTTCGCTTCGTCTTGTCCGATGATGTATTTGTCTAATTGATATACGATTTGTTTGGGGGATAAATCCATAATTTAGTCCTCCTTTTTCGTCCGTTTCGCACGGGTTTTCTTCGCTGTTTTTTCTTCATTTGTCGCAGGCAGGGTTGCGTTTACGTCCGATTTTCCCACCACCTCGCAACGAATATTGTCGTTTGTGAACACACAGATTTGCGACGCGATCTTCAACGCTTTTTTCGCAATCGTCTCCGCGTCGTAATCCGTCTCTTGATAGAGTGCTCTCGCAGCCGCCAACGCGTAGTTCCCGCCGCTGCCGATGGCACAAACGCCCTCGTCCGGCTCGATGACTTCTCCCGTACCCGAAAGAATGAGCAAGGTGTTTTCATCAGCCGTAATCATCATTGCGTCCAATTTTCTACCGATTTTATCGCTTCTCCAAAGATCTGCAAGTTCCACCGCCGATCTCATCAGATTACCGCCGAATTTATTGAGCATTCCTTCAAAACGCTCGGTAAGCGCAAACGCATCCGTTACCGAACCGGCAAATCCTAAAATGACCTTTCCGTCGAAAATACGACGAACTTTCACCGCCGTATTTTTGAAAATGACCGATTCACCCATCGTCACCTGTCCGTCTCCGGCAATTGCCGTGACGCCGTTGCGCTTGACGGCGCAAATGGTCGTTCCTCTAAATTCCATATTTTTTCTCCTGATTAAAACTTATAACTGTTCTCGAATACAAT
>CAZRAS010000049.1:0-6977 GCA_964598045.1 uncultured Clostridia bacterium
GTCCCCGACATTCAGAACGGAGGTGATGAAATCCCGATCGGCGGTGACGACTTCCAGATAAGAACGAATCTTGTCCACGATGGAATGGCGTTTTTGCGGGGTGGGTTCTTCGCCGCTCACCCATCCGTACAACAACACGTCGTCCGCAAATAACAGCGCACCGGGCTTCATCAACCTCTTCAAATCGAACAGATATTTTTCGTATTGTGCCTTGGGTCCGTCTAAAAAGACAAAGTCGAATTGCCCGTCCATCATGGCGAGAATTTCTCCTGCATCCCCCAAATAGGCGTTCACCCGTTCGCTTACACCGAAGTCGAAAAAGTTTTTCTTTGCTTCCAGAAAACGTTCCTCCTCCAACTCCATGGTGGTAAGTTTCGCTTCGGGACATTCCGAAAGCATGGCGACGCCGGATAATCCCACCGCCGTCCCGATCTCCAAAATCTTCAACGGTTTCGTCGCGCGGAGCATAAGCAAAAGGAAATTGAGCGTTTCATCGTCCGCCACGGGAATTTCACGAGCCAAAGCCTCTTTACGTCGCTCGCAAATACGCTCGTCGATATTCAATTTTACCAAAGACGCTGTATATTTCATTCGTAATTTACTTCTCAATTTTATACTTCCAAAACAGAGACCACGATTAAAGGCGCCTGTTTCGTCTTTTTGTAAAAGTAGTTTTTCAAACTTTTACGAATGGCGAGGGCAAGTTCTTCCTTGTTCCCGTCTTCGTAATTGTAATTCTCCACGGCACGACGAACGACCGCAAGCATTTCCGACTCCGTTTCTCCGTGCGCAAATACGCAACCGTGCGATTCGATCACCGGATCGTTGATGACGTAGTTGCCCGTCACCGCCAAAGCGACGGTAAATACCCCGTCTGCGGACATTTTCAATCTGTCCTTCATCACTTCGCTGGTACCGTAATCCTCTACCCCGGCACCGTCGATAAGTTTCGTGCCTGCCTGTACGTTCGCCCCGAACTTCATGGAATCGGAAGTAAGCTCTACGCAATTCCCGATATCCGTGATCAAAATATTCCGTTCCGACATCCCAAGCGATTCCGCAAGCTCTGCGTGCCGTTTCAAATGACGATATTCCCCGTGCACGGGAATGAAAAATTTGGGATTGAGCAAACTATGCAAAATTTTATGTTCGTCCTGACAAGCGTGTCCGGAAACGTGGATTTTTTCCAAGCTCTCGTACACGACGTGTGCACCCTGTTTATAGAGGTTGTTGATGACTCTGTAAATCATTTTCTCATTGCCGGGAATGGGATTTGCCGAAATGATGATCGTGTCGTTTTCTCCGATCGTCACTTTGTTAAATTCTCCCATCGCCATACGCGTCAACGCAGACATGGGTTCCCCTTGCGAACCTGTGGAAACAATCAAAAGCTCTCCGTCGAAAAGATTTTTCGTTTTCTCGACGTCGATCAAAACACCGTCGGGAATCTTGAGTTCGCCGATCTTCACGGCTGCTTCCACAACCTTAAACATACTCCGTCCGGAAAGCGCTACTTTACGGCGATACTTCACCGCAAGATCAATAATTTGCTGCAAACGGTGTACGTTGGACGCAAACGTCGCAATAATCAAGCGACGGGACATATTTTCCGAAAACAAATGATCGAGGGTCGTTCCGACGACGCTTTCACTCATCGTGTAACCTGCGCGTTCGATATTCGTCGATTCGCTCATGTAGAGCAATACGCCCTCTTTACCAAGCTCGGCAATACGTTTCAAATCAATAGATTCGCCTGCAACCGGCGTCAAGTCGATTTTGAAATCTCCGCTGTGATAAATCAGTCCGTGCGGCGTACGAATCGCCAACGCACACGCTCCGGAAATGGAGTGATTCACATTGATGAATTCCACTTCAAAAGCGCCTGCTTTGATCACGTCACCCGGCAAAACCACCTTTTGTACACTATTTTGAATGCGATGTTCTTGCAACTTGTTATCGGTGAGCATCAAGGTGAGCTTCGTTCCGTAAATGGGAATATCCGAATCCAACTCCTTTAACAAATAAGGAACGCCGCCGATATGATCTTCGTGTCCGTGCGTCAAAAAAATGCCGCGGATTTTCTTTTTATTTTGAACGAGATAGGTATAATCGGGAATCACCGAATCCACCCCAGGCATATCTTCGTTGTTGGGGAAAGTAAGCCCTGCGTCGATAATGATAATATCGTGTCCGTATTCGAGGGCAGTCATATTTTTACCGATTTCCCCCACACCGCCAAGGAAGATAATCTTTACCGGTCTCTTCTTTTTGACATGCGTGGACTTTTCGTCATTTTCCTGCACGAGGGCGGATTTTTTCTTATTTTTATCTCCCTTTACCGTTTTTACGGGAACTTTTTTCTCCACTCCGCTTTTAGTATTGTCTTTCTTCGTCGTATTCGTCGATTTTCCCGTTTTTTTCTTAGTTTCTTCCTGCACGACTTGAGGAATTTGCTTATTTTTCCCCTTGTCCTTTGTCAAAACTTTTTTCTTTTTCTCCGATTGAATATTTTCGGAAAGGGACTGGACACTTGTGTCAAAAGCGGTTCCTGTAGGATTTCTCTTTCCGCCGTTAAAACGAGGTCTCTTCGTGCGAACTTTTTCCTCACTCGATACAATTTGATTTTGTCTTTTTTCTTTCACTTTATTTAATTTCTCCTTATGCAGTCATACCTATCTATGTAACAACCTATATAATTTCAATCGTGAGCCATAATCAGCTACTCGTATCCCGTGCCCGTACCTATGAACAAAATACGAATAGACTTAAGCTTTCTTAGGGGGAATTTTCTTTGCATTCGCCATATTCATTGCAAACGTGAAAAATTTTTGAGTGTTATTCATTACAATGCAATGCCGAGTTCGGTTAATCCATAATCCGCAAGACTTATCCCGCAACAATGAAACACCATACACGATAACATAACAAACGATTTATTATGTATAGAACCATTTTCATGAATGCCTTGTGCCTCTATCCGTTTTCACAATTATTCTTTATGACAATAAGTCTCCGCAACAATATATATACAGATATCGTTTGCCGCAACACACTTAAAATTTTATTATTATATTCAGTCGTTCTGCTTAATCGTATACCCCATACCGTCAATAGTTTCAAGCAAGTCTTCCATTGTGGGTACGTCTTTCTTTGTAAAGATCAGTTCGATTTTTATATCTGTATTCGTACTTACAAGCTTCCAAGAGGCTTTGAGTTCTCTAATTGAGTATGTAATACTATCTTTTGTTACCATGTTATAATTCGGCGTTTCGCTTTTTACAAATATCGATAATTGGGGCATCATCCAAACCTTGTCCTCCCGCGTTGTGAATAAGATATGCATACCGTTTTAGAATATATACGAGCATAATAGGTCATGACTATAAAAGAGAGAGCCGAAAATATAGGAATTATCAGCTCTCTTTCTTTATTCAAATATCTTTTGCGAATTAGAAGTCAAAGTTGACTTTCTTTTCCTTTGTTGCTTTGATGTAGCCTTCTTCGTAGAGTTGTTTGGTGGATTGATAGCTGAATTCTTCTACGTAATCAACCGCTTCGAAGTTTTCTTCTTTATCCGTGCCAAGCTTTTCAGCAAGAACACCAACCAAACGAAGTGCTTTCTTCACAGCTGCGTCACTCTTAATCTTCACCATGAAAGGAGTGTTTTCATAAGCTTTCTGAGCGCCGACGTCTTTTTGATGATAAATAGTCGTTTTCAACTGAGGATCGTTGGGATCAAGCGCAACGTAGAAGCAAAGCGTCTTACCGTTGATATTAATCTTTGCAACCGTCTCACGACCATAATTGAATCTATCACCGTGCCAACTTACGTTGGAGTTGATCTTCTTATAGGAAGTCAATTCATTTTTAATGTCGCTGTAGTAACCCTTTACTTTTTCATCGCTCTGTTTCATCTTAGCCGTGAAACTTCTCTTTAAGCGAATCACCAACCCGCTTTCCGCATCTACAAGCTCATTGCCCGTTTCATCGAACAGGGGAACTGCCGTCGTCGCCAATTCTTCTTCTACCGATACATCGGCAGCGGATTCCACCTCGGCAGGAACTTCTTCTACGGGAGCTTCGACAACTTCCTCCACGGGTGTCTCTTCGACAACTTCTTCAACGGGTTCTTCCACCGCTTCTTCTACGGGAATTTCTTCCACGATCTCTTCGACAACTTCCTCGACGGGAGCTTCTTCGACAACTTCTTCCACCGTTTCTTCAACGGGAGCTTCTTCTGCGATCTCTTCGACAACTTCCTCAACGAGCTCTTCCACCGCTTCTTCTACGGGAATTTCTTCCACGATCTCTTCGACAACTTCTTCCACCGTTTCTTCAACGGGGGGGTCTTCTGCGATTTCTTCGACAACTTCCTCGACGGGAGCTTCTTCTACAATTTCTTCCGCCGTTTCTTCGGGAACGCTCATAATCGAGCAAAGCTGCTGGATTTCCTGAGAAACGCCTTTCGCAATTGCATTGAGTCCTTCCTCATCCATAACGAGGTCGTATGTAGAATCTTCACTCGCAAGTTTATCTTCCACGATTTCAGCGATACGATCGTAATCAACGGGATCGGGAAGGATCTGAGCGGCTTGCGCTGCCTGACATACTTTATCGTAATCGATCGATTCGGGAGTAGAAATCTTGCCTGCCACCTTGGTAGCGATTTCTTCAATGCCTGCATCGTCAAGCATAACTTCGCAGGTCTGTTCGGTATCGTTCGCCATCTTTTCCATAACGAGCTGCGCAAGACGTTCGTAGTCCACTTCGGGAGCTGCGGGTGCTGCAGGAACGGCGATACGAGCGCTGACGAGGTCTGCAAGACGTTCGTAATCCACTTCGGGAGCCGCAGGTGTTGCAGGAACGGCGATACGAGCACTTACGAGATCCGCAAGATGTTCGTAATTTACTTCGACTTCGGGAATGATAACACGTTCGCCGACGAGATCGGCAAGACGATTATAATCTACTTCGGGAGCCGCGGGCGCTTCGGGCACGGTAATACGTTCGCCTACGAGGTCTGCAAGACGTTCGTAATCCACTTCGGGAGCCGCGGGCGCTTCGGGAACCGTGATACGGGTGCTTACGAGATCCGCAAGGCGTTCATAATCGACTTCGGGTGCTTCGGGCGCTTCGGGAACAGCGATTTTGGAAGCAACCGTTTCAGCCAAAGCGTCGATATCCAACGTAGGCATCGCGCTTTCGATACGGCCGTAATCTATCTTTTCGGTTGCGGGAAGGGATTCAACCACCTTTTCAGCCGCGCCGTAGATAATTCTATCGTAATCGATCTTTTCCGCTTCCGTTTCCACGACTTCGGCAACGGGAACTTCTTCGCTCTTGATTTCATTCAAAATCTCGATGAGCTTATCGCCGACGTCTTCCGCGATACGGGTGTAGTCAACGTTTTCAATCGCGCCGACAGCGTTCAAGACCTGTTCGCTGTGTTCAGAAACGGATTTTTCCGTCTGTTCGGAAATGGTATCCGCAAGCTTTTGCAAATCTTCCTCGGAAAGACGGAATTCTTCAATCTTCGCGTTGATTTCGTTGAGCGTTTCTTCAAGCTGATCCAAAACAGCCTGTTTTTGTGCAATATCGTCAAGCTTGGGCGTAACGTCATTCGCCACGGTATCGTTCAACGCGCGAGTATCGCCCAAAAGCTCCATATAGCAATGCTTGAGCTCGTCAATCTCGTTCAACAACGTTTGAATTTCGGAAATTGCGCCGAGCTTTTCGTCTACGGAGTTCAGTCTTTCCCCGACTTCCTTCGTAAGCATGGAAGACAATCCGTCATAAATCGTCTGGTTCTGCTTATAGCTGTAACGAATTTCTTGCGCCACCGCTTTTGAGGATGCGTCGTTCTCGCTCTTCAACTCCCCGTACAAAGAGCCGATTTGCGCGGAAGACATTTTGAGTTCCGTAAGCAACGTGTCTTTCGTCTGTTGCAATTCATACGACAGCCATTGATATAACACGTCGATTTTGTCTTGATTCTTTTCAGGTTGTTTCGCCATCTTTTACACCTCGTTTTTTACGCTCTCCGCGAATTGATTTCTTTTCGTGTGTTCTTTATTTTTTTCCTATCGTTTCCCGTCGACGGGAAGGTCTGTACTCCGTCTTGACTTTCCCCCTTACCCTATCTCCAAAAGAGGCATATAGGTACGGATCGAACGGATTATAAACCATAAAAAACTAAAATCACTATTTTAATTGACACTATTATAGCACATCTTTTGCCGTCGGTCAAGGGTTTCACGAAAAAAAATTCCGAAAAATTGTATTTTTTTTGAAAAAATCGCCTTTTCTTCGGAATTTTTGCAGAAGGAAAGCCGACCTGTATCGACTTTACCTATATTTTACTTCTTTTTCTTCGCTATCGTACGTTGAACGAGCTTCACGAGTTCTACAACCGGGATCACGCAGAACCCAAGCGCCAACGCCACCGCGTATTCGCCGATTTCGATGGATTCGAACCCGAACGCGCTTGCCAAGAAAGGAACTTCACATACGAGGGTCGTCAACACGAGCGTCCCGATCGCAGCCGCCCAAAGCATGACGTTTTGCTTTTTGAGCGTAAGCAAACTCTCACGCTGAGAACGCATATTCAAGCTGTGGAAGATCTCCGCCATGGACATTGTCAAGAATGCCATGGTCATGCCGTGCGAACTTTCCGTAATTTCCCAGTTGCCCGTTTCCATCGCGTGACCGATAAAGTAGGAAAGCAACACGAGCACGGAAAGCAATAAGCCCTGATAGAGAATATCCGCGCCCATGCCGTCCGCAAAGATACCTGCTTTGGAGGAACGAGGCTTACGTTTCATCACGTTCGCCTCCGCCCTTTCCATGCCCAGCGCCAACGCAGGAAAACAATCGGTGACAAGGTTAATCCAAAGCAAATGCACCGGTTTGAGGATGGTGAAACCCATAAGCGTCGCCACGAAAATAGAGATGACTTCGCTCATATTCGACGCAAGCAA
>CAZRAS010000050.1:0-6880 GCA_964598045.1 uncultured Clostridia bacterium
AAATTTGTTATAATTATATTATGGAATTCAAGGATAGATTAAAAGAATTACGGATAGAACACAATTTAAGCCAAATGCAACTTGCCAATGTTTTGGGGATTAGCCAGTCGGCAATAGCAAAGTGGGAATTAGGAAAGACGGAACCAACCGCATCGGCGATTATTTTAGTGGCAAAATACTTCAACGAAAGCACTGATTATCTTTTAGGAATAATCGAATAATATACTGTCGTATCCGTTATGCGACATGTACTTTCAAAACAATGATAAAGTGTATGAGTCATTTACGATCCATACACTTTCTTTATACCAAAAAATCCGTAGAATTTTCATTCTACGGATTTTTTATCGTTAGGTCTGTAACTTATTCCAGCTCCGGTCTTCCAAAAGCCTTTCTAAGTTCGTTAAATTCTTTGAGGGCTTTAGCTTCGGCTTCCGCATCTCTTTGTGTTTTTTCTTCCGCTTTCTTGCGGAGCGCCTGCTTTTGTTCCTCGGAGAGTGCGTTAAACTTCGCTTCCTCCTCTGCTTTCTTCGCCGCGGCTTTTTCTTCCGCCGCCGCTTTCTTTGCCGCCGCCGCTTCCGCTTTCGCCTTTTCAGCCGCTTCGTACTTCGCCTCTTCTTCGTCGTAATTTAAGCCTTGCTTTTCGCATCTTGCCTTCAGCTCTGCCTTTCTCGCCTCTTCGGACTTAGCTTCTGCCTCCGCTTCCTCTTTCGCAAGACGAACGACAGGATCTACATATTCCACGCCTTCTGTCTCTGCCTTTGCCTTTTGATCCATCACGATGGCTTTATGATCGAATTTGGAGAATTTTTCCACGCCCATGAAGAGGAAGATGATCGCAATGACGCCGTAACAAATGGTTTCACCGCCGATAAAGAGCCAAGGAAGAACCTGACGGAGTGCATCAGAGGAAATGTTTCCTGTAAGTTCATTATAGCCAGCCAAACCGGTAACGCCGTTCACAATACCCGTTGCGATACCCGTCATACCGACCATGATCGCACCGTAAATGGCCATAGACAAGCCGTCCGTTCGCACGCCGTGCATTGCTTCCTGATGATCCATAATATCGGCAAGGAGCGCCAAAGACAAATACATGGCGGGAGTAGAGCCCAATGCTTTGATCACAAACGATATTACGACGATAACATAATTATCGGGGAAAATCAAACCGAGCGTACCGCCGGCAACCGCCAAAAGCGCACCGAAGAAAATGGCTTTCCCTTTTCCGATTTTATTTGCCAAGGGCCATGCAATCACCATGCCGAGTGCAGTGGGAATTGCACCGATAGTAGAGAGCGTCCCTTGCAAAATTCCCCCGTTTTTCGTGGTAAAGGCACCTTCCGCATCAGGGAACATTGCTTGACAGAAAAAGAGTTGAGACGTATTTTTCAACATACCGCCGAGTTGATACATCAAGAAGAACACGATCATAATGATCCAGTATTTATCCTTCAAGCAAACTTTTGCCTGCACGCTCATCGGGGTAGTCTTTTTTACGGACTGTGCGATAGCGGTGTTAAAGGATTCTTCCGTAACTCTTTCACGAGTAAAATAATATTCAAGAAGAGCCCCCAACGCGGAAACAACCATAAGCACGATTACGAATATCTTCGAAGCATTGTACGTTGCCTTGGGCTCCCCGTCAATAAAAATGTATTTCAGGAAGAAAGGCAGCACCATCGAACATATCCCGATTGCTGCAAGCTGCGTTGCGTTTGCGATGGTTGCAATAAGCGATCTGTCCTTGCTGTTACGAGTGGAAAGCCCGACAAGCGCCGCATGGGACGTATAATAGAAAGGATACGCCACCGAGAACCAAAGGTTATATCCGATTGCAATGCCGATCATCGCTCCGATCTGTGTATTGGGAGAGTCGGGATACGGGGTAAAGACAAACAACACGCTGAGTGCCAAAATCATCAAAGGCACGGCAACCAACAAAAGCGGTCTCGCTTTGCCCGCTTTCGTCTTGTTGTTTTCCATGACCCTGCCGACGATGATGTTCCCTGCCACGACAAGAATGACGGACAATACGGGCAACAACGTCAAAAACGAACCAGCCCATGCACTGTCAAAGCCCAATGCTCTAAGATACTTGTTCAAATAGTTGGACAATACCGAGTTAGACAACATTGCCAAGGTCGGCCCCAAGAAGTACCCGATCAGGGCTTCCGGGAAGAGCTTGGCATTTGCCGATTTAATCTTGGTAGATAAAATCGGACTTTCGAAAATACTTTTCTTTTCTGCCATTGTAGTTCTCCAATATATAAATAATATTTACAATTCTTCCGTAAATAAGTCAATAATCCACCTTATCTTTCCTGCTTATTCACAAAATCATTGTCTTACGATGACGCTATGCACCACTATTATCATTATACCATGAAAGCAGGCTTCCGTCAAGACTTTTTGAAAAAATTTAGTTTGCAATTCTTACAAAGAAACAATTAAAATATTGCATTTCTTTTTATTCTATCACATCCTTCACATTCCTTCACGAATAAAAAACATCAAAAATATTTCGGAAATTACAAGAAAACTCTTGCATATCTTTCTCACTTCGAGTACAATAGATATATACCATTGAAAAAATCAACGGACAGGAATTTTTGTATGATTAAACTGGATTTTAACGATCATTGGATGTGGCGAAGATTCCATCAAGGCGAGTGGCAAGAAATCGATCTTCCCCACGACGCGATGCTTTTCGAACAGCGCAAAGACGGCGTCCTCGGCGGCGCCAATTCGGGTTGGTACGAATGCCACGATTACGAATATGCCAAGAGTTTTTTACTCCCCGAAGAATACAAAAACAGGAAACTCACCTTTGAATTTGAAGGGGTTTATCACAACTCGGAAGTGTATATCAACGGACAGCTTGCGCAAAAATGTCCGTACGGATACACGAATTTCTACGTGCCTGCCAACAAGTATTTACGCTTTGGCGAGGAAAACAACGTTTATGTCCTCGCAAGAAACGCCGATCAACCCAACAGCCGCTGGTATTCGGGGGCAGGCATCTACCGCCCCGTCCGTTTACTCGTCACGGACGAACGACATATCAAGAGAAACGGGATCAAAATCAAAACCTTACAAATTCACCCTGCCGTCGTGGAAATCGAAGTGTCCACTTCCTGTAACGGGGAAGTTTCCCTCAAAATCGAGCGCGGCGAACAGCTGCTCACCTATCGCGCTTACACCAAAAATAACGCCGTCACCTTCCGCGTGCAGGTGGACGATGCGGCACTCTGGACCCCCGATCATCCGAATCTTTACAATCTTACGGCAAAATTCCACACAGACGAACGACAAGAACGATTTGGCATACGCACCCTTTCCTGCTCCCCCGAAGGAGGTTTTTGCCTGAATGGCGAGCGGATTATTCTTCGAGGCGCGTGTATCCATCACGATAACGGCATTTTGGGAGCACGGTGTTACCCCGAGGCTGAATACAGAAAAATCGCCCTTCTCAAAGAAAACGGTTACAACGCGGTGCGTTCTGCGCATAATCCCTGTTCCAAAGCCATGCTGGATGCGTGTGATGAACTCGGCGTGATGGTAGTAGACGAATACGCGGACATGTGGTATATCCATAAGACGAAGCACGACTACGCCGCGTACGTGCCTACTTGCTATCCAAAAGATATCGCCGCTATGATTCACAAAGATCATAATCACCCCTCCGTTATCATGTATTCCCTCGGCAACGAAGTTGCGGAAACGGGCGAAAAAGACGGAATCGAATTATTCAAAAAAATGCGCGATCTCTGCCATAAACTCGATCCTACCCGTCCCGTAACCGTAGGCGTGAATATTTTCTTCAACTGGCTGTACTCCATGGGGTTGGGCGTTTACAGCGACAAAAAAGCAAACACCTGCCCGAAAGCGAAAGTCGGCAGCGAATTTTTCAACGATTTGGCGGGATTGACGGGTGCAGGATTTATGAAGTTCATGGCAACTCTATATCCCTGCGACCTCAAAACTCGCGATTGTTTCGCCGAAACGGACGTGGCAGGCTACAACTACGGCATTCTCCGCTATCGACACGATTTAAGAAAGTATAAAAAACGAATCATTCTCGGCAGCGAGACCTTCTGCGCCGACGCCTATAAATTCTATGAACTTGCCAAGAAAAACAAGGCACTTATCGGCGACTTCGTATGGTCGGGCATGGATTACCTCGGCGAAATCGGCGTCGGAAGCTGGGAATATAAAGACTACGCCGATTCCTTCACGAAGGGAGTCGGTTGGATCTCCGCAGGAAGCGGACGGCTTGATTTAATCGGCAATCCTTTGGGCGAGGCTCTTTACACCAAAGTAGCGTTTGAACTTGAAGACAAGCCGCAAATCGCCGTCGTGCCCGTCAATCATACGCACGATCGACATTCCCCTTCCGCATGGAAATTTTCAAATGCCATTCCCTCTTGGTCATGGAACGGACTCAACGGAAAATCGGCAAAAGTAGAAGTGCATTCCAGAGCCCCCGTCGTAGAATTATACGTCAACGGAAAAAAAGCAGGCAGTAAAAAACGCGGAAGAAACTGTCGTTTTGCCTTCAACGTCAAGTATTACGACGGAGAAATCACCGCAGTCAACCTCGATAAAGAAGGGCATGAACTTGCGCGCACAACCCTCAAAACGGCAGGCGATTGCACCGTTCTTTCCGTAACGCCCGAAAAATCCGTCGTCAAAAAAGGGGAGCTTTGCTTTATCCACCTCGACTACACCGACGAAAACGGAACGATCAAGCCGTTGGAGCGCGGATATATTCAAATCCAAGTAGAAGGAGGCGAACTGTTGGCGGCTGGGCACGCATGCCCTTTCAACAAGGACGGCTATACGCACAACTACACCGACACCTATTACGGCAGAGCCATGGCGGTGGTAAAAGCAACGGAAGACGTCGTACGCATAAACGCAAGCGGCAATAGCCTCGTCGGCACTTGCGATATTTACACAGAATAATCTGTTCGTAAAAAATAATCGGAAATAAAAATATGATTACGAAAAAGTATTTTGATTGTTATAAAAACGTGAACGCATACCTGTATACCCTCCACGGCAAAAATATCGAGGTGGACATACTCGATTTCGGCGCGGCTGTATACGCCGTTCGGCTCCATACGAATCAAGGTGAAAAAGACGTTACTCTGCATTTTCCCACCATCGAAGAATACGTGCAAAGCGGCGCCTATTGCGGCGCGACGGTGGGACGAATCGCCAATCGCATCGGAGACGCGAGTTTTTCTCTCCACGATAAAAATTTTCTCCTTTCGGCAAACGAAGGAAAAAATCAGCTTCACGGGGGCGAAGTCGGATTTTCTCACCGTTTTTGGAAGGCGGAAATCATCGGCAACGTTCTCAAAATGAGCTTACAAAGCGAGGACGGCGATCAAGGGTTTCCGCACAATTTGACGATGACGGTAGAATATGAACTCATACACGGAACGTTGGAAATTCGTTATACGGCGATTGCCGACGGCGACACCGTATGGGCGCCGACCAACCATACCTATTTCAATCTCGAAGGCGAAAACAGCGGAAACATCCTCACGACAAAGCTCAAAATCAATGCAGAGCAATACACGCTCTTAACCCCCGAACATATTTCCACCGGAGAAATTGCATCTGTTCGGGACACCCCTTTCGACTTCACCGAATTCAAGGAGATCGGAAAAGATATCGACGCCGAAAACGAACAACTACGCCTATCCAATGGATACGATTGCAATTTTATATTACGGGGAGAGCTTGCCGTAATCGCCACGAACGAGCGAAGCGGAATCACCCTCACCGTCTACACCGATTTGCCCGGATTACAATTTTACAGCGGAAATTATCTCAACGGACGGGGAAAAACGCACGAATACTCTCCTCGCTGCGGATTTTGTTTGGAACCGCAATACGTGCCAAACGCCGTCAATCTGCCACAGTTCGATTTTCCTTTACTGAAAGCAAACGAAAAGAAAACACATTCTATTCGCTTTGAATTTACTTGGTAAAATAATCCTCCACATGCATAGCGCGTGGAGGATTATTTTTCGGGCATACACCTTTGACATCGCACAAATGCGTCCTTTGGTTGCCCTGTCAGTCGTACACGGATTACTTGCTACCCGTCTATCGAAGTTTGCAGGTCGAAGATACCGAATCGAGCCGCCTCTTTATCTAATCGCAACTGATTTTCTACAAGACATAATTGACGAACAAAATCACCGCACTGGTTGCAATCATAACGACACCCACCACCCTGTTCAACGTTTTTGCGTTTGCCTTATTGGCAATCATCGCGGCGATTCTTGCCCAAATCAATGTAAACAGAACACAAAGTCCGAGACAAGCCAAGTCGGGAAAATCTCCCATCGCAAAATGGCTAACACTTCCCGTAAGCGCCGTAAACGTCATGATGAACACACTCGTTCCGACAGCCATATGCATTTCGTATCCGAGAAAACTCGTCAACACGAGCAACAACATCATGCCGCCACCGGCACCGACCATTCCGCATACAAGCCCTATTGCGATACCGCCGATGATCGACTTGATAATTCTTTGTTTTAGATCGACGTCGAGCATTTGTTCTTTGGTGGTTTTGACTGGTTTTATAATAAATTTAAGCCCGATCACAATCAATGCGATCTGCATAACGCCGCTCATTGTCTGCTCGGGTAAAAAGGTGGCAATATAACTTCCTATCGCCGTGGTGATAATGACCGTGATCAACAAGACAAGACTGTTTTTGATGTCCAAATTTTTATTTTTCTTAAACGTCCAGGCACTTATCGCACTGGCAAGCACGTCGCTCGCAAGCCCTATGCCCACCGCCTGATAAGCAGGTACGCCCAAAAACGTGGTAAGCATGGGACCTATTACGGCA
>CAZRAS010000051.1:0-6863 GCA_964598045.1 uncultured Clostridia bacterium
TGCATATTTGCCTGAATAACACCGTTCACGCCACGAAATTTCCCTATATACCCGACACGGGCGAGATCCCTCTTGTTGCGGATATGTCTTCCTGCATTCTAAGCGAGCCTGTGGATGTAACGAAATTTGGACTGATTTATGCAGGTGCGCAAAAGAATATGGCACCGGCAGGGCTTACCGTTGTCATCGTTCGAGAGGATCTTTTGGGGAATGCGAGGGCGGAAACGCCGACGATGCTCGATTATAAAGTGATGACGGAGCATGCTTCGATGTACAACACGCCGCCGACCTATTGTATCTATATTGCAAAACTCGTGTATGAATGGATTATGGCGACGGGCGGATTGCAGGCGATGCAAAAGCGAAACGAGAGAAAGGCTGCGCTGTTGTATGCGTATCTGGACGGACAAAGTTACTATCGTGCGTCCGTGGGAAAAGAAAGTCGATCGTTGATGAACGTCACCTTTTTGACAGGAGAGAAGGAGCTCGATGCGCGATTCTGCGTAGAGGCAGCGGAACGTGGGCTTGTCAATCTGAAAGGCCATCGTTCGGTCGGCGGTATGCGTGCGTCCATCTACAATGCCATGCCGTACGAAGGAGTAGAGGCGCTTGTCGCTTTTATGGAAGAATTTGCAAAAGAAAACCCGAAAAAGTAAAAGACGAATCTTGACAAAAGCGGGATAACTGTGATATAATCAATAATCGAGGCGAGGGAAAAAGGTGTTGAAAATTAAATTGATGAATAAGATCGCCAAAGTGGGGACGGACGTATTAAGTTTAAGTCGCTACAAGGTGAGCGCGGATATGCAGGAAGAGGATGCCGTCATGGTGCGTTCGGCAAACTTGCACGAAATGCAATTTTCCCCATCTTTACGGGCGATTGCTCGCTGCGGAGCGGGGGTGAACAATATTCCCGTAGAGCGTTGTACGCAGGCAGGCATTGTCGTGTTTAATACGCCGGGGGCGAATGCGAACGCCGTTAAGGAACTTGCGATTGCCTCGCTTGTATTGGCTTCCCGAGATATTCTCGGCGGCGTGAAATGGGTGGAGAGCCTGCAAGGGAAAGAAGATATAGCCAAAATAGTGGAAACGGGAAAATCTGCGTACGTCGGACACGAACTTGCCGGGAAAACACTCGGCGTGATCGGGCTAGGTGCGATCGGCGGCATGGTTGCCAACGCAGCGATATCTTTAGGCATGAGTGTCATGGGGTACGATCCGTATATCACCGCAAAGGCGGCGTGGAATTTGGCACCGTCCGTTCGACAAGCGTCCGATTACGGGGAAATTTTTCAATGTTGCGATTATATCACGTTGCACGTACCGGCAACGCCGCAGACGAAAGGCATGATCGGGAAAAGTGCAATCGAACAGATGAAAGAGGGGGTTCGTATCCTCAATTTGGCGAGGGCGGATCTTGTGGATGCCGTTGCACTCCGAGAAGGACTTGCGAGCGGTAGGATTGCCTGTTACGTCACCGATTTTCCGACGGACGAAATCGTGGGGCTGAAAGGGGTGATTGCCATTCCCCATTTGGGTGCGTCTACGATGGAATCGGAAGACCATTGCGCGGTGATGGCGGCGCAACAGCTCGACGAATTTTTAACCTGTGGCAATATCAAAAACAGCGTAAATTTTCCGAGTGTGAGCATTCCCGTATTTGATAAGCCACGCGTTTGCGTGATGAATAAAAACATACCGAATATGCTTTCGCAAATCACCTCCGTATTTTCGGAGCAAAGCATCAATATCGAAAATTTGGCGAACGGCTCCAAGGGAGAAGTCGCTTATACGATCGTGGAGACGAACGAGCGTGCGAGTGCGGAAATGCTGCAACGATTGAAAGAGATCGACGGCGTATTCGGAGTGAGAACGTTTGGATAAATACAACCGAAAGGAAGAAGAAAGAGGAATTGAATGATAGCAGTCATTGACTATGGCGTGGGAAATTTATTTTCCATCAAATCATCGTTCGCGAGAATTGGCGCGGACGTTGTTTTGACGTCCGATGAAAAAACGATTAAAAATGCAGATAGAATCATGTTGCCGGGCGTGGGGGCTTTTTGCAACGCGGCGGCAAAGCTCAAAGAGACGGGATTAGGCGAACTCGTCAAGGCAGAGGCTAAAAAAGGAAAACCCGTTATGGGCATTTGCTTGGGGATGCAGATCCTCTTTGAAAAGAGCTATGAATACGGCGAGTATGAAGGATTGGGTATTTTGAAGGGGGAGGTCGTGCCGATGCGCGGCTATATCGATCCCGACTTAAAAGTGCCGCATATCGGTTGGAACTCCCTTCATATCAAAAGGCAGAGCCGTCTTTTGAAATATTGCAAGGAAGGAGATTACGTGTATTACGTCCATTCCTATTTTGCGAGCAAATGCGAAGACAGTGTGGTTGCTTGGTCGGAATACGATAAAGCATTGACGGCGGCGGTGGAGAAGGATAATGTGTTCGGTTGTCAATTTCATCCCGAAAAGAGCGGCGAGGTGGGATTGAATATCCTGCGTGCCTTTTGTGAGATGGAGTGAGGAAAGAAGATGATTACGAAACGTATTATTCCCTGCCTTTACACAAAGGACGGCAGGGTAGTAAAAAGTGCCAACGCCGAACAATTGCAAGGTGTTCCCTCTCTCGTGGAACTTGCAAAAAAGTATTCGGAAGGGGGGGCGGATGAACTCGTTTTTTGCGACAGTACGGCTTCGACGGAGGGAAGAACGCTCTTTACGGAAACATTGAAAGAAGTGGCACGTTCTGTATTTATTCCCCTTACGGTGGGTGGCGGTATTCGGCGGACGGCGGATTTCGAGCGGATGCTTGCGTGCGGCGCAGACAAGGTCAGTGTCAATACGGGTGCGTTGAACGATCCCTCCCTCGTGGAAGAGGCGGCGAAAAAATACGGGGATCAGTGCGTAGTGATTTCCGTTGACGTGCGTCGGGTGCGCGGGGAATTTCACGTGTTTACGGAAGGCGGTAAGAAAGATACCGACTTGAACGCAATCGAGTGGATTCGCCGATGTGTGGAAAAGGGCGCAGGCGAAGTAGTGGTCAATTCCCTCGACACCGACGGCGAAAAAAAAGGATTCGATATCGAGCTTTTGAAGGAAGTTTGCAGGGCGGTAAAAGTGCCCGTCATCGCTTCGGGGGGCGCAGGTTGCATCGAAGATTTCATTCGCCTGTTTACAGAAATTCCCGACGTGGACGCCGGGCTTGCCGCATCTACCTTTCACCTCGGTGAAATCGATATAGGGGAGCTGAAAGAGCGGTTGGCGGAGAGTCGTATCAACGTGCGAAGATAAAAGAGGAATAAAGGGCGGACTCATGATGGGTTCGTTCTTTTTTTGTGCGCAAAAAGCAATATTTTTTGTAAAAAACGCAAACAATTTTTATTTCGCTATTGACAAAACGGAAAAGGTGTAGTATAATATGTGCATATGAACATGTTCATATAAGGGAGTGTATATGCCGAAAAAGATAGAAAACGCACGCGAATTATTATTGAAAGAAGCGAAAAGACTGTTGGCGCAAGAGGGATATGAAAAGCTGACGATGCGATCGGTTGCCAATGCTTGCAGTCTGGGCGTGGGCACGGCGTATAATTATTTTTCATCGAAAGACACGTTGGTGGCGTCCGTGATGTTGGAGGATTGGAGAAGGTGTTTGGAGAAGATGAAGGAGTGCGAGCTCGTCGGGATGGAACGTCTATCCTTCGTGTATATCACTTTGGAAGAATTTCTCGTCGCACATCAGGCATTGTTCAGCACTCGGGGCGCGAAGGCGAGTTACAATTCTGCCCCCGTCCGTTTCCACAAGGAGTTGCGTGCGCAGCTTGCCGAAGTGATTTTGCCCGTTTGCAAAGAGGAATTTCTCTCGGAATTTTTGGCGGAAAATATTCTAAGATGGATCGTGGAGAGGGTTTCTTTTGAAACCTTACAACCCATATTTCATAAATTGATCAAATAAAAAAATAAGGAGAATATCATTATGAGCAGTTTTGAAAATTTGCGTATCGTAGACAACTTCTATCAAACGTCGTTGTTCTTTCCGATGCCCACCGTTGTAATCGGTACACTTTGCGAGGACGGCACGACCACTCTTGGTCCGTATTCCTTGATCCAGCCTTATTACGTGGCAGGGAAGGATTATTATGCGATGTTGTTGTCTTGTCGTAATTCTTCGAATACGGCACAGAACATTTTGCGCAACGGCAAATGTTCCATCAACTTTATTTCGGACGAACCGAAATACTTCAAGGAAGCCGTCAAACTTTCTTGGCCCGGCGACAAACCTTCCGACAAGATGCCGAAATGCAACTTCCGTTTGGAGACGAGTATGCTCGAGGAAGAAACGGGCGAAAAACGTCCTCAGGTACTTACCGACGCTATTCAGGCAATCGAGTGTACGTGGGGACGCGAGTTGGACGGGGCGGATAAGGATATGCCCGGTGAACTCAACGGCTACGAGGGGCCTTATCATGATTTCAACGGGATTACGAGTAAATTCGGTGCCCATTTCATTTTGAAAGTCGATAAAATCCTCATGAAGAAAAAATATTCGGATGCGATCATCAACGGCGTACGCGCTTGCGATTTCCCCAACCTTCCCGTAGATTACGGCTATCGTGACAGCAAGAACTTCTGGTATCACAGAAAACGTCGAATGAAGGCAGAATTGTTGCAGGTTCGTAAGACGAGCTTGGAATCGGTGCGTTATGCGGCGGATCGCGTAGACGATAAGGTGAAATTTACGGACGACGCACTTGAGACGATTCTCGGCGTTCCCAGAGTGTTCCTTCCCAACGTGTTGAAAGGTTGCGTCGCCTGGGCGCAGGAAAACGGCGTGGAATTGGTCACTGCCGAACATATGAAGATTATCAACGATAAACGCGCAAAAGAAAAAAATAAAAAGTAAGACAAGGAGAATGAAATTATGAAAATCGTACTTGCAGGCGCATACGGAAATCTCGGCGCCGACATTTTCAAGCAACTTTTGAAAGACGGGCATGAAGTGGTTGCCGCAGACGTTATGGAAAGAGATCTCGGCATAAGCGGGAATTACACCTTTCAAAAGATCGACGTGACCAATTCCGAAACACTCAAAGGACTTTGCGATGGCGCAGATGCCGTAATCACGACGGTGGGGCTTACCAAAACGTCCGCTTCCGTGACCAATTATCAAATCGATTATCAGGGGAATTTGAACCTTTTGCACGAAGCGCAGGCGGCAGGCGTCAAGCATTTCAGCTATATTTCCGTCATTAAAGCGGATAAAGCACCCAAGGTGCCCATGCTTCATGCCAAATACCTCTTTGAGGAAGAACTCAAAAAGAGCGGTATGACGTGGGTGATTCATCGTCCTACGGGATATTTTTACGACATCGTCAAAGTGTTCAAGCCCATGGTTGAAAAGGGAGAGGTTACCTTGCTCGGTAATAAGTCCGTACACGCCAACGTCATTTCCACCGAGGACTTTGCAGAATTTATCGTCAAGCACGTAATGGACGAAAATAAGACGTACAACGTAGGCGGCAAGGAAACGTATTCTTACGAAGAAATTGCAAACCTCTGTTTTGCGGCGGCAGGAAAAGAACCCGTCGTCAAGCGTGCACCTGCGTTCTTGTTCGACGTGCTTGCCTTTGTCAACAAGTTGAAAAAGAACGGGAAAGAAGCAATTTTGCGTTTCTCCAAATGGACGCTTACCGAAGAAATGGTCGGCGACACCGTATACGGCGATATGAGCTTTGCCGAATACATCAAGCAGAGCTTCACCAAGGAGGCATAATATGAACGAATGGATTTGTTTGGCGATTTTGCTTGGCGTATGTGCGCTGCTTTGCGCCGTCGGTTTTTATAAATTCATATATTTCCTTTCCATCGGTTACGGTTTTGCCGTAGCCGGCGGCGGAATTGCCGTGCTCATCATGGCGTTTGCCAACAATTGGGCAGGGGATATGTGGTGGCTTGTGATTTTACAGGCGGTTTTGTTCGTGGCGTACGGCGCTCGACTTTCCGGCTTCCTGCTCGTGCGTGAAATTAAAAACGCAGCTTATCGCAAGACGTTGAAGGAAGCGACAGGCAACGATAAAAAAATGCCTATTTTCGTGCTCGTCACCATTTGGGTATTTGTTTCTATTCTCTATACTATGCAGGTGAGCCCCATGCTGTATCGTTATTGCAACGAAGGCGTCGCAGATTGGATCGTGCCCGTGATCGGCATTGTGATCTCTGTCGGCGGGTTGCTTTTGGAATCGCTTGCCGATATGCAAAAATCGGCGCAGAAGAAACTCAATCCGTCCATGGTGGCGACGCAGGGACTTTATAAGATCGTTCGCTGCCCGAATTATTTGGGGGAAATTATCTTCTGGACGGGGATTTTTGTGAGCGGTATCACTGCATATCGAACCTGGTGGCAATGGGTGATTGCAATTCTTGCGTATATCGCGATCGTGTTCATTATGTTCAATGGCGCGCAGAGATTGGAAAAGCGTCAAATGCAACGTTACGGCAACGATTCGGTTTACAACGAGTATGCGAACAAGACGCCCATTATTTTGCCTTTGGTGCCCCTTTATCATTTGAATAAAAAGAATTGAGTGAAAAAGACCGCCCGGGGTAGGGTGATATGCACCACAAAAGTAGACGCTTTTGGCGGTGCATAATTTTATAAAAGAAAGAAAAAGAGCAAACAAAAATACTCGCCGGAATTCAAAATAAATGTTATCATGGATATGTGTAATTATCATTTAGAAATACTTACGGCGAAAGATTTGGGATCGTTCACGTTTTTATTGAAAAGTTGTACGAATATATCTACTACTACAACAACGAGAGAATATCTCGTAAATTAAAAGGAATGAGTCCTGTAC
>CAZRAS010000052.1:0-6774 GCA_964598045.1 uncultured Clostridia bacterium
ATGGTATGCAGCAACAGCTTACCGAGCCCTCTACCTCGATAGGGTGTCGCCACTGCGATATTTGCGATTTCCGCATGCTCGAACATGACCGTAATACACCCGTACGCGCATACCTGCCCCCCGTCTTCCACCAAAAAACTGCGGTAATGGGGATATCTCAATACGTCCGCAAGATTGTCTTTCGTCCACGGATCGACAAAACTGAAACGTTCGATCTGCGCAATGGCGTCCAAATCGCTCTTTTTCCAAGGGCGGATCGTCATCATACCGTCTTCCCCGAATTCAGCTCCGCAGAGCTCTTCCGAACGTACAGTGCCGTCAACTCGCCGAAAGCGTTCCGCTCGGCAAGTCTTTTCACCGCACGTTCCAACCCCACGCAAGGATCGACCTTATTCACGTGCGCTTTTTCCATAACGGAAAGATCGGTAAACGCAGACATGGTGTAACCGTTTTTCGCCAAATTCAACACTTCCTCTTCGGAAAGATAGGCAGGGGGGAAGCTCACGTTTCCCTCTTCATAACCGCACGCATAGTAACTGTCGTGCAAAGCGTCAACAAGCGCGAGTATTTTTCCCTTTTCCTCATTATATGCAATCACGTCAAAAGAGGTGACGGGCAATGCCGGTTTACGGAAAGCCAAACAAAATCCTTTGATCGTGGAAATGCCGATTCGAATTCCCGTAAACGAGCCTGCGCCCACTACGGCAGCGAAAAAATCACATTCCGCAAGTTTCATATTCGCCTTTTGAAGGCATTCCTCGATTGCAGGCATAATGGAGACGGCGTGCTTCATGGCACAATCGGGCAAAAACACCGAATGCGTATTTCCGTCTTTGCAAGCCACCACGCTCAAATGATTTCCGCTTGTATCCACTGCTAAAAAATTCTTCATAAACTTTCCTCAATACTCGATTTCCCGTTCATTTTCGCCACGCTTGCGAATACGCACCCGTTTCACCTTTTGGGGCAAAAGCGACGAGATATTCTGCGACCATTCGACAAGACAAATACCTCCCATCTCGAAATAGTCGGCAAGTCCCAAATTTTCCGCTTGCTCCACCGACTCGATGCGATAGCAATCATAATGGAAGAGCCTGCCGTCATAATCGTTCATATAGGCGTAGGTGGGGCTGGTCACCTCTTCTTGAATCCCGAGTCCCTTGGCGACCCCCTTGGCAAACACCGTCTTTCCCGCACCCATGTCTCCGTCTAAAAGAACCACGTCGTAAGGGGCGAGCGTCTTTGCGTATTCAATTGCGAACTGCTCCGTTTCTTCACGAGAGTTTGAAATAAAAACTTCCATACTTTAATTATAATACCTCTTAGAAATTTTTGCAATGATTTACTGCCGTATTCCTCAAATTTTTATCTTTTTTAAAAAATTCGACAAACGCTTATAGAGCAAAAGCGTTACGATACCGACGCTTATCGTCTTGATTAAATTAAATACCAAAATCAACCAAAAGCACTCCTTAAACACAATCACGCCCTGTACGCCCATAAATGCGGGGAAGGTGATAAAGCGATTGGCAAGAAGTGCCGCCGCCGTTCCGATCAAACACGCCCCTGCCAACGTAATCGCGACCGTCTTAATGCCTTTACGATATCGATAGACGATAGACGGAAGCAAAATATATGCGCTCGTCGCCAACATATTGGCAACTTCTCCCACACCTCCCGTACTTCCCGCCATAATACGAATGCTCTCTTTCAGCACGCAGACAATCACCCCTTCTACAGGTCCCAACAGAAAAGCAGGCAGCAAGATAAACACATTCCCGAAATCAAGTTTCAAAAAAGCAACGGGACTGCTCGGAAAAACGGGAAAGTCCAGCAAGCTCACCAAAAAAGCAAGTGCCACAAACGTCCCCATCAGCGCAACACGTTTTGCCGAAAAACGTGTTTTTATCTGTGAACGTATACCTGCCCTACTCTTTTTCGACGTATGAAATTGTTCTTGCAGCGAAAGATTCTCCGCCGATTGCGTTTGATTGTTGTTTTCTTGTTCCATGACGACACACCTCGAAAAATATTTTTCGTAAATATTCTTCGAAAAAACCGCTCCCGATACAAGGGAGCGGTTGCCGTTTTGCATATGCAAACAACGTCACTCTTTTTCCATCCGGACTATACCGTCGGTATTGGAATTTCACCAACTCGGGGGAACAATCGTTCCCTTCGCAGACTTTACTGCCGGTGAGGAATTGCACCTCGCCCCAAAGAATATTCACTTGTCTTTATTATATAACGGGATCTGTCATTTGTCAAGTGTTTTCAAGGGAAAATCCACGTAGAATACGCTCCCTTCGCCCACCTTGCTATCCACGCCGTAACGAAAACAATGTCGTTCCAAAATTTTCTGAACGATGGAAAGTCCTAACCCCGTCCCCTGTACAGGACGTTTATGGTTATCTTTCGAACGATAATAGCGATTCCAAATCCCCGAAAGCTCCTCGGGTTTTATTCCTTTTCCCGTATCTCGCACGGAGAATCGGAACACGTCTTTCGATATTTTTTTCAAGCTGACGTACACCGTATTATCCTCTCCCGTATAATTGACGGCGTTTCCGATCAAATTATACAGCACCTGCCCGATTTTCCCCACATCCGCAACCGTGTGTAACCCCTCTTCGATGTCCGTTACAAAAGTATATTTTTTCGTCTCTTGCAAATAGGAAAAACGGTCGAGAATCTCATACAAATACGCCGACATATCCACCTCTTCCGTCTCAAAATTCTCAATTCCGGAGGCGATTTTAGACAGGTCGAGTACGTCGTTCACAAGAGAGGCAAGTCGATCCGCTTCGTCGATAATCACTTGTGCGTGCTTGTTTCTCTTCTCGGGAATATCCCCCGATATCTCCACGATCATGGAAGCATAGCTTTTTATCATCGTCAAAGGCGTTTTGAAATCGTGGGAAACGTTGGCAATCAGTTCCTTTTGCATACGGTCGTTTTTGGACAACTCGTCACGCGCATAGTTGAGCGCGTCCGCCAGCGCCACCATCTCCTTGCTGTAATTGCCACCCTGAAAATCCACGTCAAAATCCCCTTGCGCAAGTTTATGAGCCTTTTGCGTAATTTCCGTAATCGGGGTGGTAAACCAGCCTGCCACCGCACTTGTCACCGCAAAAGCAAGCACGAACAAAAACACGGACACAAGCACCCTACGCATATTCATGCGTGCGCTCACTGTTTCTAAGAAGGTAAGAGACTGCGTTACATACAAATAAGTATCGACATTCGGAAACAACCCCACCTTAGCGCCATAGACGAATTCGTTTTTCGTCTCATATTCGTACATGGCATAAGATTCCCCTTGCAATTTTTCGATAAGCACCTGAAAATCCTCGGAAAAATCCATAATCTCCTCCACCTCCGGCGCATTGGGATCGAAGTTGTTTTCTCGGGGAAAAAGCAACTGCCCTTTCTCATCCAAAACGTAGATATCCACGTCATAATTTTGTGCGAGAATACGAATATAGCCGCTATAATTGCCGCCCGTCCAAGTCGGCATATCGCGCGTGATTTCCTTTTCGATTTTTTGTCCCTTTTCGAGAACTTCTCGCGCAGCCTGTTCCTTATAGGAACGCGTCAACACCATCTGTTGGCTCACCCCCGAAGCAAGCACGATCACCAACGAAAGAACACCAAAAATCGCCCACAGTAAAAAATAAATACTGGAGGCGTTTTGTTTTGTCCGAAAAGCGAATTTATCAAAGCGATTTTCTCTCGACCTCTTGGAATTTTTAGGTTTTTTCGTTTGTTTTTCTTTCATTATACTTCGAATTTATAGCCGAGTCCGCGCAAAGTCACGATAAACTTCCGATATTCTTTCAAGTTTCCGCGCAACATTTTCACGTGCGTATCCACCGTACGGTCGTCCCCGTAGAAATCGAATCCCCAAACGTCGTAAAGAAGCTTTTCTCTCGTCAATGCGATTCCCTTATTGCGTACCAGGTAAAAGAGCAACTCGTATTCTTTGGGAGTGAGTTCCACTTTTTCCCCGTCTACGTAGACGTTTCTGCCCGCCATATCAATTTCCAATCCCTCGAATTTGAGAACTTCATTTCCGTTCTTCATTGCCTTACGACGCTTGGTCACGGCGTTAATACGCGCCATCACTTCCTTCGGAGAGAAAGGCTTCGTCACGTAATCGTCCACTCCGATTTCAAAGGCGAACAATTTGTCGTATTCCTCACTTCGCGCCGAGAGCATAATTACGGGGATATCCTTACTCTTTCGAATTTCCTTCACAGCGGAAAATCCGTCCAAACGCGGCATCATCACGTCCATAAGGATCAAATCGTAATCGTTTTCGCGACAAAGCTGCACCGCTTCCATGCCGTCGGCAGCTTCAAACGCTTCGTTTCCTTCAAATTCCACGTATTCGTGAAGGACTTCGCGAATCATCATTTCGTCGTCTACAATCAGTATTTTCATCGTTTACCTCTTCTGAATTTGCATTTTTTACGCCAAACGACAGCGTATTTCACGATTATATATATAATATAACCGAATATTGTTAACGTTAACACAACGTAACGTGAAAGATGCGTGAAAATTTCTTCTTATTCTTCCTATAGTATATCAAATTTTCTCTTCATTGTCAATACACAGATTTTAAAAACATTTTTTTGACAAAAATAAGAAAAAATCACATTCCAATTGAATATTACTGAAAAGCACTCGTTAACGTAAAACGGACTCTGCACATACAGAGTCCGTTTTTATGTACAATTATTCAACTATGCCCGAGGCTTTTTGGCATAAATGCAGAGGGCAATTTTCGCAAGAAGAACGTACAGGAGCAAATCAAGGACAATATATCCGCAAAGATTCAAAAATTCCATCTTCGTGCAGACATATAAAATAAGAAGGGAAGTCGCGATAAAATAAATCATCGTGAATACATAAAATATAATTCTAAAGATCTTTTTCTTTTTCGAAAGGTTTGTCGCACCGATTTTGGAAAACGCGTTAAGCGCAATCATCATTCCGATAGGTAGCGTAAGCATATTCACAATCGTATATATGTAAAGAAACTCCCCATTGATTACGTTGCCGCCATGCTTAGCCTCAAGGTTGCAACAAAAAACAGTAACTACAAGATAAATCGCAAAACCGCATAAGAAGGCAATTTTTGCTTTTTCAATTTTTCTCGTATTCATTGCCCCTTGTACAAATGACTTAATTTTACGTCTATCGGCTTGGTTATCCTCTAAAAATTTTGTCGAATTTAAATGACGAGAAATGACTTTTACCAATATAGACAACGGAATAATCGTCGCCAAAATCGGGAATGCCCTAATCCCCATTATTAATAAAAGAAACGGAGGAGCAAGAAATAAATAATAGAGAGAAAGCAAATTAGGAATACACAACACAAACATTGCAAAACGAAAACGGGATCGAGCCGTTTTCAATTTTTGAATATCTTTTTCCATAATAAATCTCCTATGAAACCATAACTAAACTGTAGTACATTATACATGCGCCTTGGCTATTCGCATACGCCAAATTATCCGCCGCGGTAACAACTTTATAATTCGTTCCTGCTACAGTAATATGATAACAAGCCGTTATATGCGTAGCCGTCCCATTATGTTCGATATATACTTGTTTGCTTCCGTTTTTTGCAATATATAATGAAGTTTCATCAGTCAAATTCTCTTCATCGAATTTTAATGCATGCGTATCATTACACATTCTCGCATTATAGAAACCATTTATGTTAATACTATTAGGATTTTTAATAATCACGTCCCAACTATTATAAACGAGAAGAAATGGATGTTTGCCGACTATTTCAAACTTAAAATAATCATATTCGATAAACGATACTGTATACGTTGCACTACTATTATAAATGTCTATCGGATATGCAAATGCGGTTTCAGCGCAAATATCGATGCCAACACTTTTATATGCAGCCCACATTAAAGATGAACAGCTCCATAAACTCGAAGTTTCATGTTTACCCACCAAAAACTCATATCCTTTTCCTATTTCATTCCTGCAAAACTCGACCGCATTTTTGCATTGAGTACTCGTTGCTCCGCTCACCCGTAAAACAATTGTTTTATTTTTAACAAAACGATTGTTATCGATAATGCTATAAACAACACCTGTAGACTTAACCGATTCAATTATGCGCCAATATTGGATCGATTGAGAATTGTAGGTTCCGCTTACATTTCCTTCCACAATTCCGATATGTCCGCTTTCTGCCCCTAAGAAATCAAACCCTTCTTCATAAATAATATCCCCGATCTTTAGTTCGTATAACCAATTGTCATAATTAGGTTTTTGAGGCAAATCTTTACTAATATCGATGTTTTCCCACCAATCACCCGAACCACTGGATGTTACCATAATTCCTGCATTGACCGATAAATCAGAAACCGTTAATTTTCCTCCCATTTGTCCTTTATTATCGACAACCGCTTTTAAGTACTCTACATATTCCGAAATTAAATAGGTATTTTGTTCGTAATAAGAATCATAAAATGCGTCTAACGTTACCGACTCATCCATTTCTACTTTGGAATTTTCACAATGTTCTACAATTCCCTCATAATATATATGTAAAATATCCTTATAAGAAAATACTGTTTGATACTCCTCTTCTTGTGCTACATAAGTCGTATCGGTTTCTTCCGCCAAAACTGTTTGAGTAGTATTCGCCTCTTGCGTTTCGGCACTTGCGTTAATAGACAATTCGTGGAAGGTACTTCCCAACGAGATAACAACGCTTAAGCTTGCTAAAATAAC
>CAZRAS010000053.1:0-6718 GCA_964598045.1 uncultured Clostridia bacterium
ATCTCGATCCAGAAACGCAGATGATCGGCGTTGGCGGCTCGTGTAGAAATCTGTTCAAAATCAGCCGACTCGTCAAAAAATATCCCTTGAATATCGCCCATAATTACAAGTTGGCAACGGAAGACTTCGATGCCATTTACGATATGATCAAAGTGTTGGATATTGACAGACGCAAGAAGATCAAAGGGCTTTCTCCCGCGCGTGCGGACATCATGCCTGCGGCGATGGCAATTATCAAATCGTTTGTCAACTATTCGAACATCGATATGTTTACCATCAGCGGAAACGGACTTCGCGACGGACTTATGCTCAACCAAGCATTGCCCATCACGGTGGAAAAACCCATTTCCGACGTGCTCGGATATTCGCTCGACAGATTGGTGAAATATCACGGATGCGATCCTCAGCACGTGGAACACGTATTGCAACTTTCCGTGCAGTTGTTCAAACAGCTCCGTGTGTTGCATAAGTTCTCTCGTCAGTATTTGAAGGTGTTGAAGATTGCGGCGAGCTTGCACGATTGCGGCATGAATATGCAATATTACGGACACGCTAAACATAGCTGGTATACCATTTTGAATTCGCCCATTTACGGCGCGACGCATCGTGAAATCGTGTTGGCTGCGTTTGTGGCTCGTTGTCACAACGGCGAAGACGTGCCCCTTGTCGACTGGCAGAGATACAAGGACATCGTGTTGGAGGAAGATCTCGACGCGGTGAAGAAGCTCGGCGTTCTTTTGCGAATCGCGGAATGTTTGGATAGAAGTCATTGCGGCGTCGTAACCGGATTGAACTGCGACGTGCTCGGGGATTCGGTGATCATGAAGACGATCGTATCGGGGGACGCTGCTCTTGAAATCTGCAACGCGGAATCCACCGGTATGGAATTCAAAAAAGCTTTCAAGAAGAATTTGGAAATTTTATAATCCGAGATCAATCGGACGTATCTGTAAAAAAAGAGCCGCTCTTTCTCCTCACGGGAGGGGAACGGGCGGCGTTTTTTCGATGGGGAAGCGCGAAAGCGTAGAAACGGAAAAGATTGTATGTTCAACGCATACCTGCTTCGCTTGTTTTTGAGAAAAAGAAGAAACGTGGTCTCTGCTTTTTTCGCTTTGCAATGAAAAATATGGAATGGATTTTAGCAAGCGCTTCTCCGCGGCGCAAAGAACTTTTGGCGGAATTGATTGAAAAATTTGAAGTGTGTCCGTCAAAGGGAGAGGAACGAGTGGAAGGGGATCCTTCTCCCGAGGAGCTCGTCAAGCTGCTCGCCACGCAAAAGGCGAAAGAGGTTTCCTTATTGGAAAGTTCGAGGGGAAAGGCGGTGCTCGGTTCGGATACGGTGGTGGCGATCGACGGGAAAGTGCTCGGAAAGCCCAAGGACGAAGAGGATGCTTTTCGTATGCTTACGGCACTTTCGGGACGTACCCATCAGGTGTACACGGGTGTATGCATTCTTTACCCCACGGGGGGAAACGAAAGGAAAATGCTCGTGGAAGCGGATTGCACGCAAGTGGTTTTTGAAGAGCTCGACGCAGACATGGTATGGGCGTATATCAAAACAGGTTCACCCATGGACAAGGCCGGTGCATACGGGATTCAGGACGGCGGCTTGGTGAAAGAAATAAAAGGGAGCTATTCCAATGTGGTCGGCTTACCTTTGGAACTCGTGAAAAATATGTTGGGTAAAATTGGATAAGCTCAATTTTGGAGGAAGGACATGATAAAGCTTGCAATTGATTTGGGATCGTCGATGACGAAGATTTACCGTGCGGATACGAACAGCGGCGTGGTGCTTGCCGAGCCTTCTTGCGTTGCCGTCGGCGCGGACGGAGAAGTGCGGGCAATCGGAAAACAGGCGAAAAATCTGATTGGTAAAACCTCGGAACGAATGAATATCGTCTATCCCGTGTATGAGGGCGCCATCGTAGATATGGGGCTTGCCGTGGCGATGCTGGGGGACTTTTTGTCGAGAATCGGCATCAAAAAAAATTCCCTGCGCTCGGTGCAGGCGTTGATTGGCATACCATGCGGACTTCAAGGGGACAGACTTGCGGAGTACGGTACTTTGGCGGAAGAGTGCGGATTAAGACGGGCGCGTTTCGTCGAACAGCCCTATCTCGCCGTGCTTGGCGGCGGTGCGATTTTGAGTGAAAGCGAATCCGTTTTCTCGTTGGATATCGGCGGCGGGGTGACGAATACGGCAGTCATTTCCGCAAACGGCATTATATCGGGGATTTCCATCAACGTGGGCGGAAATAATATGGACGCGAATATCATTTCCAAAATCGCGCGGAACAATGCCTTGCATATCGGTACGTTAACGGCGGAAAAAATCAAAAACGAGCTGGGTACACTCTCGTTAAGCGCGCTTGGTACTATGGTGGCGGAAGGTAGCTCAACGCATACCTGCCAGCCTGCTTCGGCATCCATTCAGGCGGTGGACGTGAGCGAGTGCATTCGTATTTACGTGGATAAGGTAGTGGAGTACGCGCTCGGCGTTTTGTACGGTCTGCCTGCGGAAGTGGCGGCTGCCGTCAATCGCAACGGCGTATATCTTTCCGGAGGTATTATGAAAATTCCTCACTTGGCGCAGTACGTAAGTTCGAAACTCGGTATGCGTTGTCACGTCAGCGAAGAACCGCAATTTGCCACTGTGCTCGGCGGTGGGGTGCTGTTACAAGACAGGGAATTCTTGCATCGTTTCTCTCGGGAAATATAACGAAAATTTGACAGTCCCGAGGCAACGGCTTCGGGACTGTATTTATAAAAAAATCCCTTCGCGATAGACGCGAAGGGAAAGGGTTGTTTTTGATTAATAGTTTTCCGCTCTAACTTGGAAATAAGCCTGAGGATGCGCACAGATGGGGCAAACTTCGGGTGCTCTCTTGCCGACCACGATGTGACCGCAGTTGGAGCACTGCCATACGGCGTCGCCGTCCTTGGAGAATACGAGATCGCCTTTCACGTTTGCAAGGAGCTTTCTGTATCTTTCTTCGTGTTCTTTTTCGATTGCGGCAACACCGTCGAAAAGAGTTGCGATGTCGTCGAAGCCTTCTTCGCGAGCGACTTTTGCAAATTCTGCATACATATCCGTCCATTCGTAGTTTTCGCCTTCGGCTGCTGCGAGAAGGTTTTCAGCCGTAGAGGGGATAGCGCCACCGTGCAAGAGCTTGAACCAGATTTTTGCGTGTTCCTGTTCGTTCTTTGCGGTTTCTTCAAAAATGGAAGCGATCTGTACGAATCCTTCTTTCTTCGCTTTGCTTGCAAAGTAGGTATATTTATTTCTTGCCTGGGATTCGCCTGCGAATGCCGCTTGAAGATTTTCTTCCGTCTTCGTGCCCTTCAAGGGATTGACTTCTTCAAACACGCCGCTCTGTTTACAAACGGGGCAAACTTCGGGAGCTTCGCCTTCTGCTACGTAGTGACAAACTTTACATTCAAATTTTTTCATGATATTACCTCTTAATATTGCTTTTATTAGGATTAAGTTTTAATAACTGTTTATAGTATAATATAAAAAAAAGAATTTGTCAATAGTTTTGAGGAAAAAAATAAAAGATTTTTTAAGAAAAAATTTCATACAATTTTAACAGAAAAAACGCGTAGCGGTTAACTAAATAGTATATAATGATAGAAAATTAGGAATTGTTTGCGAAACAAGGGGATAGACTATGAGAAAATTAAGCGAAAGAAAAAAAGCATGGATCGAGCGGACGGTGTCCAATAACAGAAGTTATAAGACGTACTTGTACAATCGATTCATTATTATTCTATTTTTGATTTTTTTACAAGTCGTTTTATATGGGACGATGGCTGTTTTGTTTACGTACAATTCGGAAATGGCGTTCGTCATGCAGGTGGCTTTGTTTGTCGGAGAGCTGTTGATGTTGCTCTATCTCGTCAATAAATCGGAACGACCGTCGATGAAGATAAGCTGGATTATTTTGATTTTGGTTGTGCCGGTGATCGGTGTACCTGCCTATCTGTTGTACGGCGAGGGTAGACCGACTTGGCGCATGAATAGAAAGATCGAAAAAGTGAAGGCGGAAAACGTGAAAATTTTCCGTGAGACATTTGGAGAAATGCCCGAGCTCGAAGGCGACGATCGAGGAGACGCCGTATGCAGGTATTTGATGAAGTATGCCTCTTTTCCCGTGTACGGAGAGGGTACCGTGGATTATTATAAGTGCGGCGAGGACGCTTTTCCCGTGATTTTGGAAGAGCTTAAAAGGGCGGAAAAGTTTATTTTGCTCGATTATTTCATCGTGGAACACGGAAAAATGTGGAACGAGATGTTGAAGATACTCTTGGAAAAAGCGGAACTCGGCGTACAGATCCGCATGATATACGACGATTTCGGGTGTATGACGACGCTGCCTCCTCGGTATGAGAAGTATCTTGAAAGCTTGCATGAAAACATTCGTTGTATGACTTTCAATAACATTATTCCCGTGTTCGCCGTGCGTATGAATAATCGTGATCATCGAAAAATTCTCGTCGTGGACGGCAAAGTGGGGTTTACGGGCGGCATCAATATTGCCGACGAATATATCAACGAAAAGGAGCGCTTCGGCTACTGGAAGGACGGTGTCGTACGGCTGCAAGGGAGCTCGGTCAACTCCATGACGATGATGTTTTTCAACTTTTGGAATGCGTTTAGATGGGATAAAGAGGACTTGCATAATTATTTGGTGCTCAATAAAGACGAAAATACCATGTCTGCGTTGAAAGAAGGAGAAATGCGGTTGCAGCCCTATGACGATTCGCCGATCGACAATGTCAGCGTGGCGGAAACGGTGTATCTCGACGTGATTCATCGTGCAAGAAAATATATCTATATCTTCACGCCTTATTTGATTTTGGACGACTCCATGCGGTATGCATTGATTTCGGCGGCGATGAGGGGTGTGGACGTGCGTATCGTCGTGCCCGGCATTCCCGATAAAAAGATCGTGTATCGTCTCACGCGTGCCAACTACGGTTTGCTGCAAAAGGCGGGGGTAAAGATTTACGAATATACGCCCGGGTTCATTCATTCCAAATGCGTTGTCAGCGATGACGAATGCGCGGTGGTGGGGACGGTTAACTTGGATTATCGAAGCCTGTATCATCACTTTGAAAATGCCGTATATTTCGCAAATTGCGATGCGGTTGCCGATGTGAAACGGGACTGCGAAGAGACGTTCGCGCTCTCTAAGCTTTGTGAGCTCGGCTATCCTAAGCGCAACGTGTTCGGCAGAGCGGTCGATTCCCTTCTGCGCGTCTTCGAAACACTCTTTTAAAAGGAATTTTTGTATCCGAAATAGTCTTTTTCACACAATTTTCAAAATACTTTAAGAAGGTTAACAAAAATATAGGATATAATACGGACAATCGAGCTTTCGCAGGATTTATTATAAAAGGGCTGCGAAAAGGGAGGAAGTTTATGAATAAATTAGTAAAAGGGATTTTATCTGTTTCTTGTATAGCGCTCATGCTCGGAAGCGTGACGGCTTGTTCTTTTAAGGGGGACAGCGCGTATGACATTGCCGTGAAGAACGGTTATCAAGGCACGGAAACGGAGTGGTTGGAGAGTTTGCACGGCTCAAACGGGAAAGACGGCGAGGACGGTGCGAATCTTACGGCGAACGATCTTTATAATACGGCGGTGGACAACGGCTATCAGGGCACGTTCCTCGAATTCTGCGAAAACGTACTTCAAGTGGAAGTGCAGAACAATAACGATGTGGACACGATTGCAAAAAATATAACTTCGGTTGTGAGCATCTATTGCGGATTTACGAAAACGACCTATTACGGGGGCGGTTTTATCGGTGGGATGCTCGGCGGAATGCCGTACACGACCCCTTATTATACCGCCGGGAGCGGCGTCATTGTCGAGCTTGACAAGACGGAGGGCGATGCGTTGATTATCACGAATTATCACGTCATCTATGATGCGGACAGCGATGCGGAAAATGGAATTTCCGATTCTATCTATCTCTATCCTTACGGGGCGTATAACGGATTTTCTTTGCAAAGCTCCACGAATACGTATGCGGATACAACAAAAAACAGCATTAAGGCAACGTATGTGGGCGGCGCAATGGATTACGATATTGCCATCTTGCGTGTGGAGGACAATGACTATATTAAGACGAGCGTCATGAGTGAGGCGCAATTTTCCGATTCGGAAGAGGTGCGCGTCGGCGAGAGCGTGTATGCCGTCGGGAATCCGAACGGCGAGGGAATTTCTGTGACGCAGGGGATCATTTCCGTAGAGTCGGAGTATATTACGATGACGTCGACGGACGGATCGGATAGAACGGTGGACTATCGCGTTATGCGTACGGACGCTGCCATCAACGGCGGGAACTCGGGCGGTGCGCTTTTTAATATGTACGGCGAATTGATCGGAATTGTCAACGCCAAGAATGTGAGTGACGATGTGGATAACATGGGATATGCATTGCCCGGTAAACAGGTGAAAAATCTTTACGATAACATTCTTGCGAATTATAAACAATACGGGGAGAGCGGTGCGCGCGTCGCAACCCTTGGCGTCATGGTCGGCACGACGGGATCGACTGCCTACTTCGATGAACAGGGCGCTTTGCGTATTTGCGAAGAATTTAAGGTGGTAAAAGTTGTGGAAGGCGGCGCTGCGGCGAAATTGTTGCAGGTCAACGATACGTTTAAGAGCATTCGAGTGAATAACGGTGAAACTTTCTATTTTACT
>CAZRAS010000054.1:0-6707 GCA_964598045.1 uncultured Clostridia bacterium
AACTGTAACGGTCGTATACGAAGGACAGACGGCTCGTTATGAAATTACCGTAAAGACGAAGGTGATCCCTCAGATCTCTTCCACTTCGCTTTTGGATATCACGGCGAAAAACGAATCGGTTCCTTACCGTGTAGAAGCGGAAACAATCGATATGGTAACACCCGGCGTTAAGAAGGCGGACGGCATCACGGATTTTGTGGCAAATGCAGCCGTCGATGCGGATATCACGAGCGGCGATAAATATTTGACCGGCTTTAACGTGCAGTACAATTACTTTGGGTTCATCTTTACCGCAAATGAAAAATATGACAACACGACCATTGTTCTTCGTGTAGCAAACTCGACGGGCGCGGATCTCGATGCCGGCGAAATGAAGATGTATCTGAATTTTGAACAAGACGAGAACGGCAATGCGAGCGGAGAAATTTCTCTTGACGGTTATACGATCGAGGCAAACGGTGCAGGAAAATGGACGGATATTGTGCTTCGTGGCATCGATATTCCTGCCGGAACGAATACGCTTACTTTCGAGGTGCAAAACGATAAGGCGTTTGATCTCGATTACATCGATTTCTATGTAGGTATGCGTTATATCAACTCCATCGTTGAAATTTCCGACACGACAACGATTGTGAAAGATTTGGAAGATTTTGACACCGAAAAAGCGTTTACTCGTGCAGACGTTGCAAATGCACACGGTTTGAAAGACGGTCAGCTTTTCGTGGAAGCCGTTAAGGATTCTCCGGGCAAAACGACGAGTAAGGGGACGGCAGTAGGCGCAATCGGTAAGGGATCTCAGTTGTCTACGACCATTCGTCTCGGCCAGAACGCCACCGTTCGCATTAAGATGAAAGCAGGTAAAACGGGGGCAGGTGCTTATTATGTAGACGAAAATTGGAGATTCTCCATTGACGGCGTTGAATTGAAGATGGTAGAACATCTTAACATCGAAGGCGGCAATTCAAGCGAGGGGCTTTGGTGGGATTGGATTTATACCAACGTCGGCGAATACAATCTTTCCGCAGGCGACCATCTTTTCTTGGTGGAAGTAAACGGTTCCGATTGTAACGTAGATACCTTCGAATTTGAAGTTGTATCCCTTGGCGAATATGACGAAAGCGGCACAAATCTCGACAATCAACACGCATGTGAAAGCAAATGCCCCGTTTGCGGCAAGTGCTTGAATGAGGATTGCACGGAAAGTGCCTGCGAAGAGAAGTGTCAAGGGCATGAAGCTGCGGAAACGGCTGATTTGACGATTGACGGACAAGTAGGTTCGACCGCAATAATCAAAGCGCCCAACTTCAATTGGGCAAATTGTGAGATCGTTACTCGTGCCGACTTTATTCCTTCGGTAGGGGAAGGCAACTGCGGTAAGGGGGCCGATTCGATCTATGGTTTCACGGACGGTTCTGTTTTCCGCGTGAAATTGAATGTGCAAGCGGCTTGTACGTTGAACATCTATTTGGAAGGTTTCGGCGGTGCGGCATTCAGCAATTACAGCTGGAAGTTCGGCGGCACGGTGATTACACCGACGGAAGGCGCACAGCTTCCCGGGGCTTCTCCCGCAGGAAAAGTGCTTGTGGGTACCGTCAATGTTTCGGAAGCAGGCGTGTATACGTTTGAATTCACGTTTGGTGTAAATTCCGATTTGTACAACGTTCATTTCGAAGCAGTGGAAGGCGCAACCGATCCCGACGTTCCTTCGGTAGATCCCGAACAGCCTGAAGTTACGCCCGATATCACCATTACGGACGAGGCAACGAGCTATAAAGCGGAAGCAGAAGAACTCGATTTGAGCACGTTGACCCCTCAGACCGGTTTCACCGAACCCAAAGTGGAATCCTTCACGGGCGGTAAGGGACTCGGCGGAATCGCAGGCGGTTACCAGACGTTCACCGTAAAATCGGATAAGGACGTAACGGTTGCGTTGAAAATTGCGTTTGCGAAATACGAAGGCGGCAGTATTCTCAGCTTCATCAGTGGCGTAAGCGTAAACGGAGAATCGCTCACGCTTACCGACGGCACGGTTGCGCCCGGAACTGCTGAAAATCAGTGGTGGAACGTTTCCAATGTACAGGTGGCGACGATCGAATTGAAAGCAAACACCGTATATACCTTCAAAATCAATGTAAACTGCGGCAATCTTGACGGATATGTGCTCGACGTCATCGCAGCATCCGAACCTGAAGAACCCGATGTTCCTTCGGTAGAGCCCGAACAGCCTGAAGTTACGCCCGATATCACCATTACGGACGAGGCAACGAGCTATAAAGCGGAAGCAGAAGAACTCGATTTGAGCACGTTGACCCCTCAGACCGGTTTCACCGAACCCAAAGTGGAATCCTTCACGGGCGGTAAGGGACTCGGCGGAATCGCAGGCGGTTACCAGACGTTCACCGTAAAATCGGATAAGGACGTAACGGTTGCGTTGAAAATTGCGTTTGCGAAATACGAAGGCGGCAGTATTCTCAGCTTCATCAGTGGCGTAAGCGTAAACGGAGAATCGCTCACGCTTACCGACGGCACGGTTGCGCCCGGAACTGCTGAAAATCAGTGGTGGAACGTTTCCAATGTACAGGTGGCGACGATCGAATTGAAAGCAAACACCGTATATACCTTCAAAATCAATGTAAACTGCGGCAATCTTGACGGATATGTGCTCGACGTAGTTACCGATTAAGATCAAACATTCGCATGCACAGCATGTCTATACAAGCTTATCCCCCTCCTCTATAGAGCCAAGCTTTCCCTCTCTTATTCGAGAGGGAAAGGGTGGCAAAAAGAAAAGGGGAGGTAAAAAACGCTTGAAATCACCTTATCGTAAATGCGATAATCAAGCCTTGTAAAAAGTAACTTTGATACTCAATTTGTGAAATCTAAAGAAAGAGAGGAAAACAATGAAGAAAAAATTAAAAAAGAAATCGCCCGCTGCGTCCATCATAATCAGTTTGGTTCTCGCAGGCGCGCTTTTCGTCGGTAACTATGCATGTTATCTTAATGCTAATTTGATTACATCCTATCTGTGCGGTTACGGCTTTAACGAAGATAGTCAGGAAGCGATTGCCGCGCGTGACAGCGGCAATGCATTGGCACAGAAAGTGGAGGAGGAAGGTGCTGTTTTGTTGAAGAACAACGGTGTGCTTCCTTTGGGAGAAAAAGCCAAAGTGAACGTATTCGGTTGGTCGGGTAGTGACGACGGATTCATGCCTCAGGGTACGGGTTCGGGTACGGGTTCGAGAAACGATCTCGTTACATTCTTGGGCGGATTGACGGAAGCCGGCATCGAATATAATACAACGCTTGCCAAAGCATATGACGATTTGAATTGGAGTCGTGTCGAGGGCGGTAGCTACGTAATCGAGGCACACGGGGATGCGTATAAAAATTATTACGGCATTTCCGAAGCACCCGAAAGCTTCTACACCGATGCGCTTATGAACAATGTGGCTGAATATTCCGATACGGCGATCATCGTGTTGGGACGTTTGATGGGGGAGGGTAACGACTTTGCGAAAACGCAATACTTCTCCAATCAAGCAGGCGGCGGTTATGACGATACGAGAAAGTTGCAATCGTTGTCCGCTCGCGAAGAATATATGATTGAAAAGGTGAGCGAATATTGTAAAAACGTCATCATCGTAACCAATACGGGCAATCCCATCGAACTCGGCATTGCGGATGACGATCGAATCGATGCGGTATTGGATATGGGTATGCCCGGTACGCGCGGTTCAATCGGTCTTGCCAATATTTTAACGGGTAAAGTGAATCCCTCCGGGAAGCTTGCGGATACGTGGGCGTACGATCTTTCCACGGCGGCTGCCTATGCAACTTCCGGGTTGGAAAGCATCGGACGTTACACCGATATGGCAGCTTCGTATACGGAATATCGCGAAAATATCTACACCGGTTATTATTGGTATGAAACGGCGGATAAAGACGGATTCTGGAATACCGATTTTGCAAAAGAATATTGGGGAATTGTAAACGGTTATGAAGACGTTGTTCAGTATCCTTTCGGGTATGGTCTTTCCTATACGAATTTTGAATGGGAAATTCATGAAATCAATGTAAAAGAGGGCGACGTGATCGGTAAAAACGATACGATTAAAGTTACCGTTCGTGTCACCAACACGGGTTCCGTTGCGGGCAAAGACGTCGTGGAAATGTATTATTCCGCTCCTTATACGAAAGGCGGCATTGAAAAAGCGGCAATTAAACTCGGTGGTTTCGGTAAAACGCCCGAAATTCAACCCGGTCAGTTTGCCGATGTCGAAATCGAAATGGCAGTGGAAGACATGAAGTCCTACGATTGCTACGATGCGAACAACAACGGTTTCATGGGGTATGAACTTGAAAAGGGTAATTATGAAATTTCCTTCCGTTCTGACGTGCATACGTTGAAAGAAGGAATGGAAAATAATACAATGACGTTAGAGGTCAAGAACGATATTCGTTATGAAACAGATAGCGTAACGGGTACGGTTGTGGAAAATCAATTTACGACGTATACCAATACGACTACAGGCGCAAGCAGTGTCATTAACGAACCTTTCAATCCCAATGCACATTCGATGGACGGTTCTGAAAACGAAGGCGGTCCTATTCAGTATATGACGCGTGCAGACTTTGTGGGGACGTTCCCTGTCGAAAAAGGTGCAAACAGATCTGCAGGTAACCTTAAGACGGATATGCAGGAAGTTTATACGCCGGCAGATCCCAACGATTTGGAAATCCCCGAATACGGATCTACGAAAACAAATTGGACGATCGGAGATTTGTACGGCGTTCCGTACGACGATCCTATGTGGGACGAACTCGTAAGTCAGCTCACCTACGATAGAGCGTGCGAATTGATTGTTCATGCGGGATTTGGTACTATCGAAATGCCGGAAATCGGCAAACCTGCGTCAAAAGATGCGGATGGTCCTTCCGGGTTTAATACAAATGTTACCGGCGGCAACAATTTGAAGGCTGTCAACTATCCCAGCTCTACGGTGCTTGCACAGACGTGGGATTGGTATATGGCATATCAAGTAGGTGTTGCAATCGGTATCGAAGGCAATGCGTTGGGTATCGACGGCTGGTATGGCCCCGGTGCAAACTTGCATCGTTCTGCGCTTGGCGGACGTAACTTTGAATATTATGCAGAAGATGGTCTCCTTGCCGGTACTATGTGCGCATACCATGTGCTTGGCGCAAAAGAAAAGGGCGTAATCGCCTACATTAAACATATCGGTGCAAACGAAGACGATAAAGATCGTACGAACAGCACAGGTTGCTATAAGTGGCTCACTGAACAGAGCTTCCGTGAAAACTATTTGAAACCTTTCGAATTGGCAACCAAGCTCGGTGGTGCCAACGCATTGATGGGTGCCGCTACCCGTACGGGTGGTATGAGAAGTACCGGTTGCTATGCTATGTTGACGGCGGTTGTTCGCAACGAATGGGGCTTCCGCGGTACGGTCATCACCGACTACTATTGCGCAGGCACAATCAACGATATCGATGAGGGTATTAGAGCCGGGAATACACAGGTTCTTCATCCGGACGGTAAACTCAGCTGGTTCGATTTTAGAAATACAGAAACGTCCAAGTATTACGTTCATCAAAGTGCGAAAGACGTGCTTTATGCCTATGTCGAAACCAAGTTCTATATGGAAACGGCGCAAGGACTCGAGAGCGGTTCGACAGTCGGTGTCGTTACGACGGTTGAAGTGATTGCATGGTGGAAATCGCTCATTCTTTTGATCGACATTGTCAGCATTATTTTAATGGTGGTTTGGATCGGTGTATCTATCCGCAATTGCAAGAAACACAATGCGGAAGTAGTTGCGCAGCAGAAAGCTTTGGCTGCAAAGAAAAATACAAAAAGAAAAAAGTGATGATCGTGAAATAAGATCAATCGGCAAGAGGAGGGATTAAAAAATCCCTCCTTTTGTCTATATAAGAATAAAGGAGAAAATGGTGGAAAAAATAAAACGTATTATAGCAATGCTATGTGCATTGTTGCCCATGGCGATAATGAGTAGTTGTACATTTCATTTCGGCGTTATGGATTCTGACAGCGGATCGTCTTCTAAACGAGACGAATCGTCCGTCGCCGAAGTGATACCGCCTGAAAATGATTTTCAAAACTCATCCTCATCTAATTTGAACGAAGACATGGGTGGGGAAGAAGAGGATGAAGATAAGGATGAGAGTTATAAAAACGATCCGGATTATACAAGGTATTCCTACACGCCTATCATAACGGAGACTATGCCGCGTATTCAGATCAATACTATCGATAAGGATTCTTCGTTTGCGACCAAATACGGAATGCAGGATAAACTTGAGGGAAAGATCGAGTATGTCGATTGTACCGTTACGGTAGATAAATGCGAGGAAGAATACGAGATCGTTCAAGCCGCCGCAGGGGTGAAAGTGCGTGGTAACGCAACGTTGAATTATATCAAAAAACCTTTGCGTTTGAAATTTGAAAAGAAAACGACGATGTTAGGATTAAACGACGACGCAAAATGTAAGAGTTGGGTACTTCTCGCCGATTGGAAGGACTTGTCTATGCTCAACAACGATCTCGCTCTCTATTTCGGAAAGACAATACTTGGTTCCGACGGGTATTACAGTAGTGATTTTAGACGGGTAAACGTGTATATCAACGGTCAATATTGGGGCGTCTATTTGCTTGTGGAACAGCAACA
>CAZRAS010000055.1:0-6667 GCA_964598045.1 uncultured Clostridia bacterium
TCAAATGAAAGCCGCCCTGCGGATTGATAAGCAAGTCCTCTTTCTCCAAAATATTAAATTTTTCATCGGTCAAGCAATACCCAAATGCGCAGATTTTCGCCGCTTTTTTGGACACCACCGAACATTCGATATCAAAAAATAAATATTTCATACCTTCTATTCCCGTCGCCGTACGAATTTTGAAATCGGAATTTCACTCGTCGGGCGATTACACAAGATGAGGAACAGTGCAAAACTGTTCCTCATCGCTCCTCGTCTTTTCTTTCTCAATCCTTCTTCGGCTGAATGGAAGTTTTGCCACCCATATACGGCTGCAACACCGCGGGAATACGTACGCTTCCGTCTGCCTGCAAATGATTTTCAATGAAGGCAATCAACATACGGGGAGGGGCAACGACCGTGTTATTCAACGTATGCGCAAGCTTGGTTTTGCCGTCTTCATCCTTGTAACGAATGCTCAAACGTCTTGCCTGTGCGTCCGTAAGGTTGGAACAGGAACCCACTTCGAAATATTTTTTCTGACGGGGGCTCCAAGCTTCTACGTCACAGCTCTTGGTTTTCAAGTCTGCCAAATCCCCCGAACAGCAACCAAGCTGTCTTACGGGAATTTCCATCGAACGGAAAAGTTCCACCGTATAACTCCAAAGTTTCTCATACCACTGTGCGCTCTCTTCGGGACGACAGATGACGATCATTTCCTGCTTTTCAAACTGGTGAATACGATAGATGCCGCGTTCTTCGATGCCGTGCGCTCCCTTTTCCTTTCTGAAACAAGGAGAGTAGCTCGTCATCGTAAGGGGAAGTTTCTTGCCGTCAATAATCTGCCCCATAAAACGACCGATCATGGAATGTTCGCTGGTTCCGATAAGATACAAATCTTCCCCCTCGATTTTATACATCATGTTTTCCATTTCGTCAAAGCTCATTACCCCCGAAACGACGTCGCCATGAATCATGTAAGGGGGAATGACATAGGTGAATCCCTTATCGATCATGAAATCGCGTGCATAGGTGAGCACGGCGGAATGAAGACGTGCGATATCGCCCGTAAGGTAATAGAATCCCTGTCCGGACGTACGACGAGCGGAATCGACGTCGATGCCGTCGAGATTTTCCAAAATATCGAGGTGATAAGGCACTTCAAAATCAGGCACGACGGGTTCGCCGAAACGCTGCAATTCCACGTTTTCGCTGTCGTCCTTTCCGATAGGCACGTCATCCGCAATGATGTTGGGAATGGTCATCATCGTCTTTTTGAGTTCCGCTTCCACTTCCGCACTTTCCGCTTCGATGGCGAGCAGTCTGTCCGCATCGGCTTTTACCTGCGCCTTGACCTTTTCCGCTTCCTCTTTGTTCCCTGTTTTCATCAACATCCCCACCTGCTTGGAGAGGGTGTTTCTTTGAGAGCGAAGTCCGTCGCCCTCTGCGATGAGTGCGCGACGTTTTGCATCCAGTTCCAAAGCTTTGTCCACGAGGGGAAGCTTATGATCTTGGAATTTTTTGCGAATATTCTCTTTGACAAGCTCGGGATTCGTACGAATAAGATTAATATCGATCATGGGTTTACCTCTATATTTCACTTGCGTTTTTCAAATTATGTAAAGAAAACTTTACCATCTTCCATTATACAACTTTTCCGTTTGAAAAGCAATTAAATCAAAACGAGTAATCTGATTTTCCTGAAAAATTCCGCAAAAAACTTGTATTTTCCCCTGTTCTGTGTTATAATAGAGACACTACATCCTTAACAAGGAGTTTTTATGGATAAAAAAGACACTGTATCGGAACAAGTTTCCGAACAAAAAGAAGCCAAAAAGAGTTCACCTCTTGCCAAACTGAAAGAACGGAAGAAAAAGGCAAATCAGCTTGTCGAAAACGTACAGCGTTACGCACCGCCGGCAGAAGAAGGACTGACGAGCAAACAGGTTGAAGAACGAATCCAACAAGGACTTGTTAATAAATCGGGTAAAAAATACTCCAAATCGTACACAAGAATTTTCTTGGACAATATCTGTACGGGATTCAACCTCATCTGTGTCTTGGCGGCTGTTGCGTTGTTGTTTGCGCGTGCGCCCCTGTCACAATACATTTTCGTTGCCATCTTCGCCCTCAACGTCATCGTCGGCATCGTGTTGGAAATCCGTGCAAAACGTAAGTTGGATAAACTTTCCATCCTTTCCGCCCCCATGACGCAGGTCGTACGCGACGGAAATAAGAAAGAAATTCCCACCAACCAAGTTGTCGTAGACGACATCGTAATTTTGTCCGCAGGACAACAGGTGCCTGCCGATTGTATTGCCGTCGACGGCATGGTCGAGCTGAACGAATCCCTGTTAACGGGGGAATCCGTCCCCATCAAAAAGGAAATGGGCGAACAGCTTTACGCAGGTTCTTTCATTTCCAGCGGAAGAATCGCGGCACGTGTGGACAAAATCGGAGAAGACACCTATGTCAGCCATTTGACCTCCAAGGCAAAGACGTATAAACGCCCGAATTCGGAAATCATGAATTCCATCAGTGCATTTATCCACGTCATCGCTCTCTTAATTATTCCCATTGCGATTTTGATGTTCTTTACCAACTATCAAGATATCGGATCTTGGGAAAATCTCAAAAATACGGGCGGCTTTTTCGTGCATCTTTTCAACGGCGATCCCGACTTGAGCGACACCATTCAAAAGACGGCTTCCGTCGTCATCGGTATGATTCCTTCGGGACTTCTTTTGCTCACCACCGTGGCGTTGTCAACGGGGATCATCAAACTCTCCAAGTACAATACCCTCGTACAAGACATCTATTCGTTGGAAATGCTTGCGCGCGTCAACGTACTCTGCTTGGATAAGACGGGTACCATCACCGACGGCAGAATGAAGGTAAGCGACTGTATCCTGCTCAACGCCTCGGGTGAATATACCATCGACGATATTCTCGGATCTATGCTCGCCTCGCTCAGCGATAACAACCAAACATCCATCGCGCTCTACGAAAGGTTCGGACATTCCTCGGCGTTGCAACCCATCGCCACACTCCCCTTCTCCTCGGCGAGAAAGCTCTCTGCCGTTACCTTCGAAGATGCGGGAACGTATGTCATGGGGGCACCCGAATTCGTATTGCATCCCGTTCCGAGCCGTATCGATAAAATCATCAAGCAATACGCACAAATGGGACTTCGTGTGTTGATCGTCGCGCATAGCGCCGCGCAAATTCAGGCGGATAAAGCCCCCACCACCCTGCGTCCCATCGCACTGATCACCCTTTCCGACAACATTCGACCCGATGCAATCGAAACGATAAAGTGGTTTAGGGAAAACGACGTTGCCGTTAAGGTAATCTCCGGGGACAATCCCCTGACCGTATCCGAAGTCGCACGTCGCGCCGGAATCAAAAACGCAGCAAGATACCTTTCCTTGGAAGGACTTTCCGACCTCGAAGTGGAAAACGCCGCCAACGAATACACCGTATTCGGACGAGTCACCCCCGAACAGAAGGCAATTCTCATTCGTTCCATTAAAAAAGCAGGCAACACCGTTGCCATGACGGGTGACGGCGTCAACGACATTCTCGCCATGAAAGAAGCGGACTGCGCCGTATCCGTGGCATCGGGCAGCGAGGCAGCTCGCAATATCGCAAACCTCGTGTTGCAGGACAACAATTTCGGCTCTATGCCGCATGTCGTCAATGAAGGTAGACGAGTGATCAACAACGTGAAGAACTCCGCTTCCCTCTACATCATGAAAACCATGCTTATTCTCATTCTCGCCGTGGTTTGTATTTTCCTCAAAAATCAATACTTCTTCACGACGAACAATATGTTGATGTATGAATTCCTGATCAGCGCACTTCCCTCTTTCGTACTCTCCTTACAACCCAACACCAACCGCGTCAAGGGAAAGTTTATTCCGTACGTATTAAGTCGCGCGTTGCCCGGTTCGATTACGATTGCTATGGGAATCCTAACTTTACACATTCTGCGGTATACTTCTCTCGCCGAACCCTTCGGTTTGGTGGCAAACGGTGCCGTCACGTTGGAATATCAAGCGCTCATGATGATCGTGCTCACCTTTGCAGGTATTATCATGCTGTATCGAATTTGTCAGCCGCTCAATATTTTACGTTTTTCCTTGGTTGCCTTAACGACGGCAATGTGCGTCTTCGTATTATGCATCCCTCTACTCGGCAATATCGTATTCAACGGCTGGACTTCGGTGGAATTTACTTTCCCGCAGATTTTGCTGCTTATCATCATTCTACAAGCCGCCTTTCCGGTGTCCTCTTTCCTTATAAAGGCGTTTGACTTAATCAATCCGGCAGACGAATAATCCGCCCGTTTATAAACGACGGACGCGCCTGTTTCCTTAAAGAATAGGTACATCGTCAAACTAAGTGCAACACTTTTTAAGAATAAGTTTAAATAAATCTTGTAGCTTTTGAAAATTTAATCTTTTTTTCGATCTGGCGTTAATTAACGCCAGATTTTTTTGTATCCCGAAATATCACTCCGTGATATTTCGGGATACAAAAAAAGCAAGGCAAATGCCTTGCTAAAAAGCTTTTCGATGTGTACGTCTAATAGAATATTAGGCGTACAAATTTGCCATTTAACGACCTAAGAACTGATAAAGACGTCGATTTTTTGTTTATAAATATATTGAATACCCATGAAAAATAGTTGACAAAGCATTATTGGGGGAGTATAATTAAAATGTAATGTGCGTCTAATATTCTATTATATGCTGTATTTATTATGTTTTGTTTTATCCGTTTTAGTATGGATATTTACCACTATAACATCTCTTTTTAAGTAATCGGAGGTGCGCATGATATTAAACCGCAAAGAATGGGAAACCGTGGAAAGAAACGCGGCGCAAAACGGCGGAGCTAATCGCACAAAAACGAAAAATAAATAAAAACTCTGCGGACTACGCCGACGGAGAGGACGATTAAGGAGGGGCACATGTTAACGTTGGTGTTTGTATTGCTTGGCTTTGTGTATATTGTATCTTTTATAAAATGGTTTTTTGGTATTAAATAATCCGATCTTACATCAACGACAAACGCACCTCTCCGTCAAAGGAAAAAGGCGCGTCTGTTTTTATGCACAAAAATACAATCGGTATCTCTCGCTTTTCTCCTTTCTCCGATTATAAACAAATCAGCCTTATTCGCATGTGCGAATAAGGCTGATTTTCTGCATTCATCTCATACACGGGGTATGCGTTTACTCTTCTTCGGAGTTTTCGTCCGTATTTTCTTCAGACGTTTCTTCCTCGTCTAAAAGGATATCTTCCTCGATTTCGTCCCCTTCGTTATCTCCTGCCAATTCTTCCGGACTCAAGTCCGCCGCAGTTTCTTCGGGCACTTCCACTTCCACTTCGTCGTCACGTTCGGTGATGTCCACCGTCGCAACCTCGCTGTCCTTCACGTTCATGACACGAACACCACGCGTGCTTCTGCCGATACAGCTGATGGAATCTGCATGCATACGAATAATCGTGCCGCCCGTCGTGATGATTATGATATCCTCTTCGTCCGTGACGTCTTTCATATTGACGAGATAGCCCGTCTTTTCGTTAAATGTACCTGCTTTGATTCCCTTACCGCCACGACTCTGCAAACGATAGTCGTCCACCTTAGAGCGTTTGCCGTATCCGAGAGAAGTCAACGTAAATAAATCCTTGGCAGGATCTATGACGAGCATATCCACCACGATATCGTCCTTGGCAAGGGTGATCGCTTTCACCCCATACGAGCCTCTTCCGGTAGGACGTACGTCCTCTTCGGCAAAGCGAATACACTTACCGCCGCGAGAAGCAATGAGAAGCTCTTTATCACCCGTCGTAAATTGTACCCCGATCAAGCGATCGTCTTCCTGCAATCTAATGGCAATCTTGCCGTTTCTCGCAATTCGCTTAAATTCGTCGGTATGCGTCTTCTTGATCAAGCCCTTTTCGGTTGCCATGACAAGGTAGCCCGTGCCGTCCGCAAGAACGGGAAGCACCGCTTCGATTTTTTCGCCTTGTTCAAGTTGCACGATGTTGACCACCGCTCTGCCGCGCGCCGTGCGATTGGCTTCGGGAATCTCATATCCTTTAATCGAGTACACTTTTCCTTTCGAGGAGAAGAGCAGGACGGGATCGTGCGTACAACAAACGAACATCTTGTCCACAAAGTCTTCGTCTTTGGTTCTGTGTCCCGTAATACCTCTGCCCCCTCTTCCTTGTGCCTTGTATTCGTCGACGGGCAAACGCTTGATATAACCGCCGTGGGTGATGGTGATGACAACGTCCTCTTTGTCGATGAGGTCTTCGTCGTCAATACTGCCGTAGTCCACGGAAATTTCCGTTTTTCTCGGAGAAGGATATTTTTCCTTAATCGTAACGAGGTCGTTACGAATGATGTCCATTACGCGATACTCGTTAGCGAGAATATCTTTCAAGTCCGCAATCGTTTCACGAAGTTGTTCGAGTTCGGCTTTGAGTTTTTCCACTTCGAGAGAGGTAAGTCTTTGCAATCTCATTTCAAGAATTGCAATCGCCTGTTTCTCATCGAGTTCAAAGGCAGAGGTCAAGCCCACCACAGCCGCATTTCTGTCTGCGGATGCCTTGATAATACGAATGACTTCGTCCACGTTGGCAAGCGCAAGCACCAAACCTGCAATGATGTGTGC
>CAZRAS010000056.1:0-6600 GCA_964598045.1 uncultured Clostridia bacterium
GCGCGTATCGTCGGTGACTGCATGGGTAAATATCATCCTCACGGGGATAGTTCCGTGTACGACGCTATGGTGCGTATGGCACAGGATTTCAACATGGGAAAAACCCTCGTTGACGGTCACGGGAACTTCGGCTCGGTGGACGGCGATCCTGCCGCTGCAATGCGTTATACGGAAGCGAGAATGCAGCCTTTGGCGCTTGAAATGCTCCGCGACATCGATAAACAAACGGTTACTTTTTCTCCCAACTTCGACGATAGCTTGGAAGAACCGGACGTATTGCCCGGACGTTTTCCCAACTTGCTCGTCAACGGTGCTTCGGGGATTGCCGTCGGGTTGGCGACGAATATTCCCACGCATAATTTGGAAGAAGTCATCAACGGCGTCGTGGCGTATATCGACAATCCTGCCATTTCTCTTGAAGAAATGATGGAATATATTCCTTGTCCCGATTTTCCTACGGGCGGTTTGATTATCGCCAACGAGCTTATTCAGGCGTATAAGACGGGGCGCGGCAAAATTACCGTGCGTTCTAAAATTACTGCCGAAAAGACGGACAACGGCAAGACCAATCTCATCATCACCGAACTTCCTTATCAGGTCAACAAGGCACAACTCCTTAGAAAGATCGTAGATTTAAGAGAAGATAAGAAGGAGGAACTTGCCGGGTTGGATTTCGTCGCGGACGAATCGGACAGAACGGGGATGCGTGCCGTGATTCGCGTGAAAAAGGACGCCGACGTGGACGCCATTTTGAAGTGTCTGTATAAATATACCGATTTGGAAGTTACGTTCGGGATCAACATGGTCGTGATTGCAGACGGGAAGCCTCAGCAGCTCGGGCTGATGGATATTATTCGTCATTACGTTGCGTATCAGCAGAAGGTCATCAAACGCAGAACGCTCTTCGATTTGGAACAGGCGGAAGCTCGTTGCCATATTTTGGAAGGATTGATTATCGCCGTACAAAACATCGACGAAGTCATCGCCATCATTAAAAAATCCGAAAGTACCGCGGATGCGAGAACGAAATTGATGGCACGCTTTGAGATTTCTAAAATTCAGGCGCAAGCCATTCTCGATTTGAAACTTGCAAGATTGACGAAACTCGAAATTTATAAGCTTGAACAGGAACTCAAAGAACTTATCAAGCTCATTAAAAAACTCAAGGCAATCGCTAAGAGCGGCGATTTGCAGTTGCAGGTCGTCAAAGAAGAAATCACGCAGATCAAGCAGGCGTATCCTTCTCCCAGAAAATCCCGTTTGGTATTTACGAGAGAGGAAGCGGACGAGCTTGTGGTTACGTCAACCGAGAAGAAACCCGGTGTACCCTGTATGCTTGCGTATACGGCGGACGACCGATTTAAGGTGTTGACGGGTAAGGCAATAGACGCCCTTGAAAAGCCTTTGGAAGGCAAGTTTAAGCCTCATTTGGTGGCGCTTCATCTTCTGAACACCCTTTCGGATAAGCGTATCTTTGCCTTTACAAACTACGGAAATTGTCATAAGCTGGATATTTTCGATCCCGAGTTTGAGTGCACTTTAAGCGCCGAGGGAGTCACGCTCAAAGATCTTTCTCCCGATGCGGAACAGGGCGAAAAAGTGGTGGCGCTCTTTGAAGTGGGCGAACATATGCCTTACGGAAGTCTGCTCTTCTTTACAAAGAAGGGGATGATTAAGAAAACCGACTGGTCGGAATACGAACAGCGTAAGGATAGTTTCCAGGCGGTCAAGGTCAACGAGGACGACGAGGTTATCAACGTTGAGGAAGATACGTCGGAAGAAGACACCATCATCATGGTCACCAAGGAAGGCGTATGCTTGAATGCGTTGAAAAACGATATTCCCACCCAAGGCAGAATTGCCGCAGGCGTGAAAGGGATTATGCTCCGCGAGGGGGACGAAGTTTTGTTGATGAAACAGATCAACGGCGAAGGTGAAATTATCATTGCGACGACGGAAGGTAAGTTTAAGCGAGTGATTTCCTCGCAGATCGAACCGAGCAAACGTTATAAGAAAGGCTCGATGATCGTAAGTTTGAAAGAGGGGGCAAGCGTGCTTTGCGCGTCGTACGTCACCGTTCCGTATATGCTGGCGGTAGAAGAGAAGAACCATGCCGTGAGCGAACTTTCCAGCGAAGATATCTTTATCTCCGTGCAGAGCGCAAGAGCCAAGAAATTATCCCGTTATGCGGAAGATTCCGTAATCAAAGTGATTCCTCTGCCCTATAAAAAGGGAAATAATTAGAGAAAATCAGGGATAAACCACAAAAACCCGACATAGTATATTTTGTAACCTATTCAGGGAGGTCGGTGATTTTGTGGGAATATATTGAAGAACGAGCAATTAAATGCGCGGAGTATATCGTCGAGACGGGTTGCACCGTTCGGGCGTGTTCCGCGCATTTTAACGTGAGTAAATCTACGGTACATAAAGACGTTTCCGAACGTCTTCGCTATATCGATTTAGAACTGTATGAAAAGACACGGAAAATCTTGAACTTTAATTTAAGCGAGCGCCATATTCGCGGCGGTATCGCGACCAAAGAAAAATATGAAGCGCAAGCAAAATATAAGCAGTAAGGAAAGGAAACCGCGGTTTGTAAAAATCGTGGTTTTTTTTTGTAAAAATAAAAGGAATTTTTATGAAGCACTTGTAATTTGTCGAAAAATGTGTTATCATGTACGTAAGATATACAGGAGACGGAAAGGATATGAAAAAAATTGCGGTTGTGGGGCTTGGAATTATCGGCGGATCGATTTGCGGTGCGTTGACCAAGGCCGGATATTGTGTGGACGGGTTTGCAAGAAGAGCGGAGACGATAGACTTTGCGTTGCAAGCCGGTTATATTCGTGCAAAGGGCGAAGACCTCGCCGAATATGACGTCGTATTTATCGCGGTACCGCCGAAAGCCACGATGGAGTATTTGGACAAGGGAAGGTTTAAGGACGGTGCGCTCGTCATGGATATTTGCGGCGTTAAGCGCTCGCTTGAAAAGCTTGTCTATTCCAAACCGCGCAATTATCGCTACGTAGGTACGCACCCTATGGCGGGAAAGGAGACGTCGGGGATTTCTTCGGCTTCGCCCGATCTGTTCAAAAACGCGAATTTGATCATCACGCATTCGTCGCAAACGGATGCTATGGACATCAAGGAGGCAAAGGAATACGCGGCTGCGATGGGGTTTGGAAAAATCGTGGAATGCACGGCGGAAGAGCACGATAAAAAGATCGCACTCACCTCACAGCTTGCGCATATCGTGTCCAACGCCTACGTCAAGAGTCCGCAAGTGCAGCATTGCGACGGATTTACAGGAGGAAGCTTTCAGGATATGACCCGTATTGCAGGCGTTGACGAAAGAATGTGGATCGAACTTTATATGGAAAATCAGGAATTCATCGTGGCGGAACTCGAAGGGCTTATCAAGCATTTGTCCGTCTATTGCGAGTGTCTCAAACGCAACGATGCGGAAGGACTTTCCGAAAGCTTGAAAGAGGGACGTTTGATCCGCGAAAAGATAAAGCGGAATAACGATTGAGGAATATTTTTCAAAAATAGAAAAAAGAGTTTACATTTTGTAAAATATTTGATATACTAAAAGAGAAGAATGTCGAAAAGGAAAATAAATCGTGAAAACGTGTAGATTGACGATCACAACAATTGCAGACGGCGAGGAAAATTCCATTGTTCGCGAGGGAAAGATGTGTCTTGCTTTATCGGAAGCGGAGCTGTTCTATCGTGAAGAGGGTGCGCTGGTCTCCGTTAAATTGCATGATTCGATGGCGGAAATCATTCGTGAGGGGGATTATACCTTACGACTGTTTTTGGAAGAAGGGAAACAAACGCGCGGAGCGATCGGAATCGGGGGCGCCGAGGGAGAAATTCAAACGTTTGCTCGTCGAATTGCTTATTCCGTCTCCAAAGATTCGCTGCTTTTGTCCTTGCATTACGATTTGATGATCAGCGGAGAAACGCAGGAAATGAAGCTTAGGCTGCTATCGAGATTTGAGGAGAACGGGTATGAAGATTGAATATTTAGGTCATTCTTGTTTTTGCTTGCAAGACGAAAAAGGAAGGAAAATTATCACCGATCCGTATACGAATGTGGGGTACGAGCTTCCTTTGGGACTCGAGGCGGATATTGTGACGACGAGTCACGGTCATTTCGATCATAATTATACGGCGGCAATCGGCGGCGCACCGTGCGTCTTTCATCAAGAAGGAAGCTACGAGCATGACGGCGTAAAAATCGTCGGCAAGCACACTTGGCACGATCCCGAAGGGGGTATTTTGCGCGGTGATAACGTAATCTTTCGTTTTACGATAGGCGGTGTGGATATTTGTCATTTCGGGGATCTCGGTGAGGAGTATTCAAAGGAGATCGGGGAATTTCTCGACGGTGCCGACGTGTGGTTGATTCCGGTCGGTGGCAGATACACCATCGACGCAAGACAAGCGGCGGAGTATATCCGAAGAGGAAATCCTAAATTGGTGATTCCCATGCATTATCGTCCGTGTGACGGCAGTTTGGATATTGCGACGATCGATCGTTTTTTGCAATGTGTGCATTCCCAAAACGTCGTGCATTGTCCAAACGGAGAATACTGTTTCACCAAAGCGGATTTAACGGACGGTGAGCAGAAAATAATTTATATGGAGCGGAAGAAATGAGTCGGATCAACGAAAATGAATTTAAGCTGACTTGCCGAGGTTTTTTAAGCAAGCAGACGATATCCGTCCTTCGTCCTTACGGACGAAAGATAGGGGTTGCCGAGCCGACAGCGAAAAGCAAACAGGCTTTGATCGAGGAGATCATTGCCATTCTTGCAGGGGAACAATCGCCCACCCCTCGTTCTTTGCGCGGCGCGCCCGTTCGAGACGATTTTGTCGATCCTGCAATTGTCGAGCGCATGGAAGAAATATGCAAAAACTTCCCTGACGAGTCGGAGTATAGACCGGGTGACGGCAGGGAGATTCGTGCGCGTTTGCAGGAGATTAAAAACAATCCGATCTGTTGGAAGGTGGAAGATCCCGACGCGGCGCGTTTGGAACCGAAGGAACGACGGGTGATTTTCAAAGGGCAATATGTAACGAAGGGTGATTTTCGATTGCTGTTGCCTTTGAGTTTGAGCGCGATGGAAGAAAAGATTTGGATCACTTCGGATACGGAGCATAACGAGCTGTTGAGAGAAGGGGACATTGTCACTTGCTATACGGAAAGAAAGGGAGAGGATTTGATCGCGACCGAGGTGGTTACCGTCAATGGAATCTTGATGGAGTTTTTTCGTCGTGGGCGTTTTGAAGAATTTTCAGCTTACTACCCCGATCAAAAAATGTGTTTTTTTCAAAAAGAAAGCAACGAAAAACTCTCCGATAAATTTTTTGACTGGCTTCTTCCCGTCGGGAAAGGTCAACGCGGGTTGCTGATTTCTCCTCCCAAGGCAGGCAAAAGCACGTTGCTTTTGGAAATGGCGGACACGATGCAAAGATGCAATCCCGATATAAAAGTGCTCGTTCTTTTGGTTGAACAGTCTCCCGAAAGAATCGGGCAGTTCCGTAAACATATCGATCGGGAAAATTTAATTTATACGACCTATGAAGATTTGCCCGAAAAGCAAATAGAGGCAGCGGAGTTTTTGCTTAATCGTGCGAAACGTTTGGCTGAATGCGGAAGACACGTTTGTTTGTTGGTCGATTCTTTTACGGCTTTGGCGCGTATTTACAACAATACGGACGAGTCGCTCGGGGGCAGAGTTTTGGACGGCGGGATGGAGAGCAAAACGTTGCAGTATATGAAGGGGTATTTCGGGGCTGCGAGATACTTGGAAAACGGAGGCTCGTTCACAATGATAAGTACGCTTTCCATAGACACGGGCAATCCTGCGGACGAACTGTTGGCGGCGGAGCTTGCGGAGATTGCGAATTATCGCGTTTATTTACGGGAAACGTTCGGGAAAAATAAGTTGTATCCGACGATAGATTTAGCCAAGACGCAAGGAAATCGAAACGGCGTGTTGGCAGATTGCGCGGAGGCGGAATTGTACGAATTTTTGCAGGAAAACTATCTCCCGAAACAGGGTATCGAAAAACTTTTTTTCGAACTTTCGCAATCTTCCGATTGTAAACAATTTCAACAAAAAATTTTGTCGGATAATTGAAAAATTATCCGTTTTTTTCGGATAAAAATTTTAGCTATACGATTTTTCAATAGCAAGAAATAAAACGATCGGGAGGAGATTGCGAAAATCGTCGAAAAATGACGGGAAACGCGGAAAATACGTATAAGTTTTTTTAATACTAATATTATTGGTAAACCCTTGATATGCATACGATCGGTATGATATAATAAGAAAGCTTCACATAATGGAGAGAACCACAACATCTTGTATTTATTTTTTGATAAACACACAAGATGTTGTTGCGTGCATAAAAAGAGGTGTGTGATGAAAGAGATGAAAATTATCAAACGAAGCGGCGAAGAAGTCCCCTTTGATAAGAATAAAATAATAAGTGCGTTACAAAAGGCGAATCGAGAGGTTTCTGAGCGCGACCGTATATCCGAAGGAGCTTTGTATGCGATTGCGGATATAGTGTCGGAACAGT
>CAZRAS010000057.1:0-6585 GCA_964598045.1 uncultured Clostridia bacterium
GGAAACGACGGGAATTTCCGCTTTTGCATACGCTTCCCCCAACGCGCGAAGCTTAGATTTTTCCATATTGACGGCGCAGAAAACAAAGTCTACCTGTGCGGCGATTTTCGCCATATCGTTTTCCGCATCCAAAACGACCATAGAGGCAAATTTTTCCGGAATGGGCGTTTCAAATGCCCATTTATTTCCTACGGCCTCTTGATAGGTCTTGCCTGCGGAACGAGGGGAAGCCGCCAATGTGGTAACGCGGAACCAGGGATGTTCGGCAAGGAGCAGCATAAAACGTTGTCCGACCATACCCGTTGCGCCGATGACGCCTACGTTGAATTTTTTCATAATTTACCTCCTAATAATAAGAAAAGACGGTACCATGTCCGTCTTTAAGCAAAATCGATTCCAAAATTTCATAAAGAAAATACTCGAAATAGCTCATCACGAACGGTGACAGTCACACGGGTATTCTCCCATATGCCCAGCGTAAGCGGACGTCTTTTACGCTTCGGCGGAGATACCCTTTCCAAGTCCACGCGCGTATGCAAGCTGTCCGTCTTGCGTCGGTGGGGTACTCATGTTCTTCCGCTCCTCTATTCTTATTTGTATTTTATCACATATGTAAACAAAAGTCAAAGCATTTTTGCGTATTTTCGCAAGGATTCCGAGATAAAAGTGAGATTTATTACGAATAATTTGATTTCTTCCCGTAAAATCCTTGAAAAAAAGATAATTTTGTAGTACAATATAACATGTAGTATTATGATATGAAAAGGAGTTTGCATGGCAGAAAAAGGATTGTATACCCGATTGCTCGAAGGGTATGAACAAAATGGCGAGGGTGTGAGAAATTCTCTTTCCAAAAGCCGTTATCAGGTGTGTAAAGACATTCTGAAAGAACACCTTAAAGAGGTGTCTATCATCAATGTATTGATTTTGCTGTTTTTTATTCCCCTCATCATCGTTTTGACGATTGGCTATATCTATGCGCAGGGAAATTCCGTTTTGTATCCCTTTGGCTCGAATTTGGGAGTCGGTTATCCGGCTATGCCCGATTTGCAAGGGACGTCCGAATGGCTTTCTTTCCAGAGCGGTTTGTATACCTGCCTCGGCGTGTTGGCCGCTTCCGTAGTCGCTTCGGTGGGCTTAGCAGGGGGCATGTATTCGATTAGAAATCTGATTTGGACGGAGGGAAGATTCGTCGTCAAAGATTTTTGGCGAGGGGTAAAACTCAATTATAAAAACGCATTGCAGACGGCGCTTTTCTTCTGCACCGTTCTGTTGTTAACGATCGCGGAAATCAACGTGGTGGATTTTAACATTGCCATGGGTGCTGGACAGGTTGTGTGGTTGCGCATTTCGCAGGTGGTCTGTTACATTCTGCTTGCGGTTGCTTCGTTGATGAGTCTTTGGATGATTTCTTTCGGCGTTACGTATAAAACGACCTTCCTCGGTCTGCTTAAAAATGCTTTCTTATTGATGGTCGGTACGATTTTTCAGACGGTATTTTTCGCTGTGATCGCACTCCTGCCCTTCGCACTTTTCTTATTTGGTGAGTTTGGCGGATTGATGAATATGATCGCCTTGACGTTAATGTTTTTGATTTCCTTCTCGTTTGCGTTGCTCGTTTGGTTGAGCTTTACGCAATGGGTATTCGATCGCTTTATCACCCCCAAAACGCAGCCTGTCAATTCGAACGATACCATCTATAATCAAGACGGTACGCTTCGGCTTACGGGAGACGATAGTGCTTCCGTTTTGGAATATCAGCGTGCGATTGTGGAAGAGGGAAAATCTCGAATTTTAACGACGCCCGTCAAGCCCGTTCAGGACGATATGGAATTGTACGAGCTTCCCAAGTTCTTCAAACGTGAAGATTTGAAAAAGTTGCAAGAAAGCAAGGACGCTTTGAAAGCGGATGCGGAAGCGTACGCGGAAGAGCATAAACAAGACGCGCGTTACGTAGAATATATCGAACGTTTCGAAGCGCGCGAACGTGCTTTGAAAGAGCAGGAAGAACAGTCCAAAAAAAGTAAAAAGAAAAAGAAATAATCTCGGCAGGTATGAGATGAACGAAAAAAAACAGGCGTATGCCTACCTTGCAAAATGGTTCGAATATCTCAATGACGACTGCGGCTATGAACAATGGTCGCAGTATTTAATTGATAAGCTCGCTCGATATCCGCTGTCTTGCGGATTGGACGTCGGGTGCGGCGGCGGTTGGTTTACGCGCACTTTCCAAAAACACGGGTATGCCATGACAGGCATGGATATTTCGGCGGAAATGCTCGATTTCGCGCAGGAGACTGCGTTCGCACAAGGGGTTCGCAGCGAGTATCTCTTAGGGGATATTGCCAAGACCAAACTTCCGATGCGGTTTGATTTTGTGACGGCAATCAACGATTGCGTCAATTACATCCCCAAAACAAAGGTGGATGCAGCCTTCAAAAACGTGCGTGGCGGATTGCGAAAAGGAGGAATCTTCCTCTTCGATATCAGCTCCGTACGTAAATTCAAGGAGAAAATTGCAAATACTGTTTCGGCGGATGACCGAGACGATATCACGTATTTGAGTTTTAATCGCGAGGAGGCAGACGGGGTGACGATGGACGTCACACTCTTCGTCAAACGTGCGGACGGCACGTTTGAGAGGTTGGACGAAACGCACAGACAGTATTCGTATACGGAAGAGGAGATTTCGGCGGCACTTGCTCGAAACGGATTCGAGTTGCTCGAGGTCGAAGGGTATCTTGGCGAAGACAAAAAGCAAAGCGATCGTATTGTCTTTTTGGCAAGGAAAAAATAAAGATGAAAAATTTGGTACGTACTTTGATTTATCACGGACAAGTGTCTTTGACGCTTGCCGACACGACGGATATGGTGGCAAAAGGGGCAAAGTTACACAATCTTTCCAAGGCTTCCGCGCATCTCTTTGGCAAAGCGTTGTCTTTGATGACGTTTATGGCGTCTTGTTTGAAAGAAGAAAGGGGGGAGATTTCCCTCTCGCTGAAGGGAGACGTTTGCGGAGAGATTGCCGTCTCCGGAAATCGTCAACTGAATATGCGCGGCTACATTTTGAATACCGACGAGGGGGGAGAGGGCGACGAGGAAAGCGAGCGAGTTTTGCTCGGCGGCAATTCTTACCTCACCGTCATTCGCGACGACGGGTACAGCCGCCCGTTCGTGGGGGCGTGCGCGTTGCCCGAAGGCGCAGGTTTGGACGAAGGTTTTGAGGAATATTTCCGTATCAGCGAACAGCTGCCTACGCGCTTGCATACGACGGTGAAATCGAACGAGGACGGAAAATGCCTTTTTGCCGGTGTTGCGGCAGTGCAGCCGTTGCCGTTTGCGGATGAAGAAACGCTTGCTGCCGTGGCGTCGCTCGACCTGTCTGCTATTTTAGGGGAAATGGAAAAAGAGGGGAGCATGGTTGCGTTGAAGACACATTTTGACGTCGAAGAGGACACTCTTGAAGTTCGCGATGCGCAATACAAATGCAACTGTTCGAGAGAATATCTTTCTCGAGTGATGGTGTCGTTGGGAGAAACACAGCTTCGTCAAATCGTTCGGGAAGACGGTGCGGTGCGCGTGCATTGCCATTATTGCAACACCGATTACGAGTTTTTCGATGAAGATATCGATCGGTTATTTCAAAAAGAATAAGGATACGTAAATGAAAAAAACGGGTAAGGTAAGAAAAATCGATTTAAGCCGCAGTCGTTTTGCGAGCATGGCGGATAAATATTATAACGAAGGGGACTTTATCTCCGCGCTGAAATTCGCGCATAGGGAATTGAACGAATACGGGGGGGACGGGGAAGTTTTTGCGCGCCTTGCCGATATTTACGAAGGCATGCAATTGCAGAGCACGGCAATTCGTTGGTGGTTCCGTTTTTTGGACGTTGCCGCCGAGGAAGATTTGCCCGACGTATACGAATCGCTCGCCGTCAATTTTTTAACCCTCGGGCAGGAAAGCCAGTCGGCGTACTACTATAATCAGCTTCTCAACGCAGACGAGGAAAATATTCCCGAAGATTTCAAAATGGATATTGCCGAAGCGTTTGCAACGCCGAAGAAAAATAAGTTTCGTTTTGTGTATCCTCCTCGTCTTGCCGATTATTCGGAGGAAATTCGTATCGGTTCACAGGCGTTGAAGTCGGGGGATTGCGATCGCGCCATTCGGGAATTTTCCACCGTCGTCAAAGGCTCGAAACAATATGCGCAAGCCATGGAGATGTGCGCAGTTGCCCATCTGTTGAAGGGAGAGACGAAGGAGGCGGAGCGCGTTTGCGAGGAGCTTTTGGAACTCGAACCGGAGAACGTGCGCGTCCTTGCTTCGTTGGCGGCGGTATATATCGAACAAGGCAGACATGCGGAGAGTCTCGCCATTGCCGAGCAGCTTGCGGAAAAGGATGGGACGGATGCGGAAGATTTGTATAAGATGGCGACGGTTTGTTGCGAGAACGGACTTCATGAGGCGGCGTATAAAAAATTCTGTCTACTGGATAAAAAGACACCTTACGATGGCAGGGTGATGTATTTTAAAGGGGTTTCTGCCTACAAGAGCGGACATATCAAGGAGAGCCTCGACACTTTTTCTCGGCTGTGCACCATTTATCCGGATGCCGGCGTGGCAAAATATTATTGGCAAGAACTTCGTCGATACGACGAGGAAGGAGGCGAACCGCCCGAGCTGATTTATTTCTATCATTTGCCGCAGGTAGAACGGGAACGCCGTTGCGGCATGCTCATACAAGTGAGTGAAGCGTCCAAAGAGGATGCGCAGTTGTACGGCTTACTTGTTTTGTATGACGGATTTTTGGATTGGTGTTTCGATGAAATGGACGGCGAGGATAAAGAATTGCAATTTTTGGCACTTGTTGCGGCGACGCACTCGCGTGCAGACGAGTTCGTGCAGAACAAGCTTCTCGATCCCGAAGTGGCGGACGTACTCAAATTGGAAACGTTGCGTTTGCTGTACGAGCGAAACGAGGACGCCGAATTCGGGCTGGTGCTTTGTAATATCTATAAACGAGTTACTTTGCGCCGTATTACGTTGGGCAGAAAACGTCGAAAGAAGTTTTTGGAAGGATATGCGAAGGTGGCGTCTAAATTCGTTGCTTTGCGTGACGATTACGGAATCAAGATGAAGATGGCGGCGGAAACGTTATATAACGCGCTTGCGGAATACGGCAGTTTGGATTTGATTGAAAGTGCGGACGATTGCGCTTGTGCCATCTATATATTGACGGGGTTGAAGGAACTTGGTAATAATCCCGCTTCCGTCGCGGCTGCATTCGACGCCGACGTGGATCGTGTCAGAGTGTTGTTAACGGCGGCGATCAGCAATCAATACGGCGTAAAAAAAGAAGAGCACATAGAAAACGAAGGAGAAAAGAGAGATGAAAATCATTGATTTCGACGGCATTTTCGATGAAAAAGTGGCGCAGTTTATGAAGGAGAGCAAGAAGAAACGCTCGGCAAAGGGATGGGAAGACGTCATTCCCAAACTGTATAAGCAATTCGGGGATACGTACATTGCAAAGATTAAATGCACGCCCAAACAATACTATGAAAATATGTCGGACGAGACTCTTGTGCAAACGCTTTCTTCGCACGTCGAACGAGAGATTTCCGTGCCTGAATTTTTGATTGACGAGTTGGAAAAACGGGATCTTGCCGAACTGTTGATTCCGCTTTTGACGGAGGAAAATGCGGAGCTTGTTTCCTACGCCGTCAGTTTGCTCGGTAACGATCCTCGTGCGTTCGAGGCGTATTTCGCGCTGTTGCGCTCGGCGGCGGACGAGAATGTGAAAGAACGGGTGATTTCCTTGTTGGAAGAATGTGCGGATGCCGTGAAAGAACAGGCTCTTGCACTGTATGCGTCGAATAAAGAGGAGGAGAGCGCGTTGGAGATTCTTTCCCACTTGAGAGAGTGTGACGAAAGGGTATATGAGACGTTGCTTGCGGCTTTTTCGGAATCGGAAGAATGGCAGCTTGCCTTGCGAGCCGGGTATTTGGCGACATACGGGGATGAACGTGCGTTGCCCCGTCTTTATAGCAAAATAGGGGACGAATCCATCGGGTTTGTGGAGTTTCAGGAACTTAAATATGCCATCGAGGCGTTGGGTGGCGAGTACGACGAGGAACGCGATTTCTCGAGCGATAAGGATTATTTGAGAGTGGAGGCAGCCAAAGAAAAGGCACGTGAAGAGAAAGACGATGGAAAATAACGGCAGCGCGACGATAGACGCGGCGAAGCGAGTGTATAAATAGGAATAAAGTTGAAAATTTCCGCATATAGTAGACCGTAAGGCTATTATCTGCGGATTTTTTATAAGCAAAATTCGGAAAATAGGATGGGAGGTCGCGCATGGAGAATTACAGCGTATATCAGGATATAGCAAACCGCACGGGCGGTGATATTTACGTAGGGGTGGTGGGGCCCGTTCGAACGGGGAAATCTACCTTTATCAAGCGGTTTATGGAGACGCTCGTATTGCCGTCGGCAGATGCAAACGTACGGGCGGAAATGACGGATGAGCTTCCGCAGTCGGCGGCAGGCAAAACGGTGATGACGACCGAGCCGAAATT
>CAZRAS010000058.1:0-6467 GCA_964598045.1 uncultured Clostridia bacterium
TTTGACAAAAAAAGCAAGCGTTTTTATGCCTTTTTTTGAAAAAACTTTGAAAAAACTTTACGTTAGTTGGCTTTATAACAGTTGCAAGCGACGCCGTTGGGTAAAAATCCCGTATCCGAACAACGATCGCAGGCGAATTGCGGTTGAAGGTCGGCTTCGTTAATGCCCAACGCATTCAAAATCGCACGGCGCTCTTGTAAAAGTTTCGCTTTTTCTTGCAGGAGTACGGGATATTTTGTCGGCTCGAAAACTTCTGCCTTTGCGAGTGCAATTTCCATTTTCGACAACTCGCTCGTAATCTCTTTAAACCGCGTATTTTTGTTGGCTTGCATGGTAAATTTGTCTGCGCGATTAAGCGCTTTTTCTCGGAGCAACGCATAGTATCTTTCGCGATCCGCTTTTGCATTGATTGCCTCGATCATCGGGTTGAGTGCATTGCGTGTATTCTGTGTTGAGCTCGTACCTGCCCCTGTCGTCTTGCTTTCGGGAATATCTTTGACCGTAAAAATTTGTTGCCGTTTCCAGTCGGATAAAATCTTGTTCATGTAGGGGATGGGGCTGGCGCTGCCGACACTTCGTTTTGCCGCTTCCAAAATCATCTCGTCATTGAATTTCCATTCTCTCCAAGTGGCGAGCATGGACAAATTCGTAGCGGTATTTTTAATCGAGGCGCAAATCTGGCGGAGCTTTCCGAATAATTTGAGGTCGGCGTTCTTTTCTTTCAGATACACTTTCACCCCGTCTGAGGATACGATCCCTTCTTTGAAGAGTTTTTCCACAAGTTCGTGCAGCGAATTGAAGTCGTTACGTTCCGTGCGCAAGCAGAAGAGGGCAAGATCCAATAAAGAGCTTTCCTCAAATCCGTACGTGTACCATTTTTCCACGTACTCGTCGATATACGGAGCGGGATTTTGCACTTTGACGCCGAGTTTTCTGCCGATTCGGAAAGTGAGGTTGGCAAGATTTTCTCGTTCGGCGAGGTAGGTTTCCACCTCTTCCGTTTGTGTTTTTCCCTTTTCCGCAAGCTCGCAAAGGCTTAAATTTAACCCTGTCATCGACCCTTTTTTCATCCTTTTTGCCGCTGTCAACACCCCTTCTTTGGTGAAGCCGAGCTCCTCCGTCCATTTTTGGTAGAGCTCGTATTCGGTTTCGTCGGGCGTATGCGCATATGTGTTCATTGCCGCAAACACCGCCTGCAAATCGATTTCGTGCGCGTTATAGTTGGAAAGCTCCTTTTCAACTTGCTCGTAGGTGGTCAATCCGTGGCGAATGAGTTTCTTTGCCTTATTGAAGACGTAGGAAGGGGAGACGTTTTCTCCCTGTTTGGTAATGCAATATTCCGTGACAAGCAAAAACGCCTGCGGTTGCATGGAGTTTTCCTCCAAGAAATGCATATACTTTACGTAATCGTTGGCAGAGACGAATTTTCCGACCTTTTGCATTTTACGTTGCAATTCTTTGTTGAAATCGGCGTATTTTTCGTAACGAATTTTTTTAGGTCTGCCTACGGCAGTGCGAACGGGTAGGTATTGCACGGTAAAAGGTTCGCGTGCCAAAATTTCCACTAAGTCGTAATCTTCCCAAAACGCAAACGCTTCCTCGATGTTTTGAGGCGTAGTCTTCAATACTTCCGCCATGGAGTGAATCGAGAAGTCGGAGTCTCGATTTTGGCAAAGGAATAAGCCGTAAAGATAAACTTTTACGGCAAAATCATCTGCTTCGGGCAGATATTTCGTGATGAATTTATTGTCGATAAGGGTGTAACCGTTATCCATATCTTTGGAAAAACTGCAAAATCCCATACGAATCTCCATAAAAAACACTTGCTGATTTTTATTTTATAATAAAATTTACGCTTTTATTAAAAACTTTCTTGCATTCTTACGAGAAATAGTGTATAATAAAGTAAAATAGACGTAGTATAGTCGTCTGTTTTTTGATAAGCTCAATTATTATACCTTTTTTTGACGGTAAAAGCAAGGACTTTTGAAAAGAATTTTATAAAATTACAAAAAAAGTCGTTAAGTATAGTTCCGTCTTAAAAAAAGGAGGAAAAGGGGAGTTATGATCGTAAGCGCGATATCCTTATGGAAAAAATTTAATACCGATTCGCCGTTGGATACACACGAATGGGGGGATGAAATACGCGGCAACAGCGCGTTCAGTCATTTGCACTATTCGGGGCATACGGCGGTGGACGGAGCGGTTCGTATTTACGCGCGCTTTGGAAAACCGCTCGGAGAGGGAAAATTCCCTGCCGTGCTCTTTTTGCCTGATGCGGGACAAACGTACGACGAGGAACTCATGGAATATTTCATCGAGCAAGGTTATGCGGTGCTTGTTCCCGATTATTCCGGGAAAATGAGTACCGATCTTGCCGATACGCGGCGTACTACTTATCCTTCCTCTCTTTCTTATGGAAATTACGAAGAGGCACGCGGTTTATACGATCTTGACGGCGGAATAGAGCCGGACGAGACGTCTTGGTTTGAATGGACGTACGTGGCACTGTATTCCCTCGCTTATTTGAAATCCAGAAAAGATATCGGCGACGTCGGCGTTATCGGGGTGAGAAAAGGTGGCGAGATCTCTTGGTTGACCATGCTTTCTCCCGACGTGAAGTGCGGAATCCCCATCAATGCTGCCGGTTGGCGTTCTTTTTTGAATATGGCAAAATTCGGTGCAAGCACCGCGCATCATTTGAGTGACGACAGACATCGTTATATTGCGGCGGTAGAGGCGCAATCCTATGCGCCCTACGTGAAGTGTCCCGTATTGATGCTTTGTGCCATGCGCGATCATGAGTTTGATTGCGACAGAGCCTACGACACCTATTCTCGAATCGGTTCTTCGGAGGGAAACGCCTTGAGTTATTCCCTCGATACGGGGGCTTGCATCGGTCCGAACAGCTTGACGGACATGGCGCTGTTTTTGGAAAGAAATTTAAAGGGCAGAGAAATTTACGTGCCTGAAACCCTCAACGTTTCCGTACAGCAAAACGGAGAGGAATTAGAGATCGAAGTGGGGTGCGACAAGGAAGGAATTTTGGAAGAAGCCGGCGTATTCTATGCGGAGGCAGATATCAAAACTCGTTCTGCCTACCGTGACTGGCATTGCGTGTTCAGTACGCCGGGCAGAAAGGTGAAAGACGGCGTCGTAACTTGCAAAGTCAAGCCCTTCGAGGGGGCAGATGCCGTGTATGTGTATGCGTATGCGAAATATATCAACGGATTTCGCGTGATGTCCAAAATCGTTTGTAAGCATTTGGCAAATCCGAATCCGCATGCATTGCGTAGCCACCATCTCTTTTCGGGAAGGGATATCGATTGTTTCGGCATCGCAAACTACGAAGAGTCGGCAATCGGCGGCATTTTCCTCGATAAAGAGGCGATCCCGAAAACTTCGATCGGATACGGAGATATCGAAGGCGCCTATTCGGTGGGAGGGATTCGTACGTATAAAATCAGCTCTCCTCGCTACGTCCCCGAAGACAATTCTATGTTGGAATTCGACGTGTATTCTAAGGAAACGCAGATGTTGCGCATTGCCATCGAGGTTGCGGATATGGATACGGAAGAGGAACGCTACACTTGCGACGTGGAAGTGAATGGGGGCGGCAAGTGGAAGCGTATTATTCTCAAATCGGACGATTTCAAAGGGGAAAAATGCGGCTACACCTTGGAGAATTTTTCGTCGGGCAGCGCGCTCGTGTTCGATTGCGCGGGAGAAGAAAAGGAATTTTCGGTGACCAACATCATTTGGTTGTGAGGGGAGAGATATGGATGAATTACATCAAGAAGAAATAGAAGAAAAAAAAGAGAGGACGGATTGCGATACGTCGGGTGAATCTAAGAAAACTCGTCAAATAAAGCGTTCCGATATTATTTTTTATACGGTCATGGCAATTTTGTTCGTGACGATTATTGGGCTTCGTGTTTGGGTTTCCAATTCGTTGGGACGGGTGGAAGTGTCAGGATCTTCCATGTGTCAGACCTTACAAGACGGAGACGTATTGACGATGAGACTCGTCAAGGACGGGAAAGGTTTGGAACGCGGGGATATCATTGTCGTCAACGTGAGCGAATACGATTTGAAAGATTCGAAAGGGAATATAATCAACTTTCTCATCAAGCGTTTGATCGCGATAGAGGGAGATAAGGTGAAATGTACGGACGGGCAGATCAGTATTTGCTATGCAGGCACGGAGGAATATGTCTTGTTGGACGAGCCGTATGCCTATTACGGCGGTTGGTCGGGAAAAGATCAAACGGATTACGATTTTAAGGAATATACGGTGGGAGAGGGGGAAATCTTCTTTCTTGGCGACAATCGTCTCAACAGCGTGGATAGCCGTTATCAGGAATTCGGCGGATCCCACTTGAACGGAACGTTATACAAAGCGACGGACGTACAAGGCGTCGTGAGTCAATGGGCGGTAGACAATAAAGCATTTTTTGATATTCTCTTCTTTTGGTGGAAGTGAATGTGGGAATAAAGATTTTGAAACAGTAAGGAGAATTTATTATGGCAGTAAGAATTACATCGGATAGCACTTGCGATTTGAACGCATTGGTAGAGACAAGAAATATCGGCATCATGCCTTTGACGGTTAATCTCGGAGAGAACGGATATCACGACGGCATCGATATTAAACCGACGGATATTTTTGAATTTGTAGCCAAGACCAACGTGTTGCCCAAGACAGCAGCTCCCAGCATCGGGGAATACGAAGACTTTTTCAAGAAAGAGTTGGAAAGTTATGATGAAATCGTGCATATCAACATTTCCGCGAAGAGTTCCGGTTCGTATAATTTTGCCAAAGAAGCGGCGAAAAATTTCGGAGATAAAGTGCACGTAATCGATTCCAAGGCGCTTTCTTCCGGACAGGGGTTGCTGGTTATGAGAGCGTGCGATCTTCGTGACGCAGGTAAGTCTGCGGAAGAAATCGAAAAGGATTTGCTCGAAGTGAGAGAAAGAGTGAATTGTTCTTTCGTACCCGATAATTTGGAATATTTGTATAAAGGCGGTCGTGTTTCCGGCATGGTGAAAACTGTGGCAGGGATGTTCAAGATTCATCCTTTGATTGCGATGGATAACGGTCAACTCGTGCCTCCCGGCAAAAAGTACAAAGGCAAAATGAGCGTACTTATTAAGCAATACGTGGAGGATTTGAAAGCGCAGTATCCCAACTACGATAAAACGCGTTGTTTTATCACCCACTCCACCGCAGAACCCGAACTTGTCGAAGCGGCGAAAGCAAAAGTCAAGGAAATCTTTGATTTTGACGAAGTGATTGAAACGGTGGCAGGCTCTATTATTACCAGCCATTGCGGAAAAGGGACGCTCGGCGTATTGTTCGTTTACAATAAATAAGGGAAAAAACACGTACGAATTTTGAGCATATTGAAAGAATAGGAGAAAGTTTTATGAGAGCAGTCGTCACCGTCACAGGGAAAGACAGTACGGGTATCATTGCAAGGGTCAGCACGTTTTTGGCGGAAAAAGGCGTCAATATCGAGGATATTTCTCAAACGATCGTGGGGGAATATTTTGCGATGATTATGGTTGTAGGGCTTTCCGGTGCCAAGGAAGAGCTTTCCGCACTTGCGCAGGAATGTTCGGAAATGGGAAAGAAAATCGGCATGGTGATTTATATGCAGCATGAAGATATCTTCAATGCCATGCATACCGTATAAGAGGTGTTTCTATGTTTAGCAATCAGGACGTTTTAGACACCATTGCCATGGTGCAAAAGGAACATCTCGACATTCGTACGATTACGATGGGGATTTCGTTGCTTTCCTGTGTACGAGATAGTGCGGAGGAAACGGCGGCGAAGGTGTACGACCTCGTTTGCCATAAAGCGGAAGGTATCGTCAAGACGGCGTCCGATCTTTCGGGCGAATATGGGATTCCCATTGTGAATAAGCGCGTCTCCGTTACTCCCGTGAGCATTATTACGGCGGCGTTTCCCGAAAAGGCGCCGTTGATCGGTAAGGCTTTGGACGAGGCGGCGGCTACCCTTGGGATCGACTTTTTGGGCGGATATTCCGCACTCGTACATAAGTCAACCGCAGATTACGAACGAATTTTTATTCGTACCATTCCCGAGGTGTTGGCAAATACGAAACGACTTTGTGCTTCCGTTAACGTCGGCTCGAGCAAATCGGGTATCAATATGGAAGCGGTGAAAATACTCGGCGAAGTTTTCAAGGAAGCCGCTTTTTTAACCAAGGAGCAGGACGGCATCGGTGCTGCGAAACTGGTAGCGTTTTGTAACGCCGTGGAAGATAATCCGTTTATGGCAGGTGCTTTTCACGGTATCGGCGAAGGGGATACGGTTATCAATGTGGGCGTTTCGGGACCGGGTGTCGTGAAACGCGCGTTGGAGCGTATTCCGAATGCGGATTTGACGGAAGCGGCAGAAATGATAAAACGTACGGCGTTTAAGATTACAAGAGCAGGAC
>CAZRAS010000059.1:0-6424 GCA_964598045.1 uncultured Clostridia bacterium
TGGACGCTCTTTCTTCTAAAGATAGATTGACCATGGAAACGGCGAAGATTATCCGTGAAGACTATTTGCATCAGAACGCTTTCGACGACGTGGATACGTACACCTCCATGCATAAACAGTATTTGATGCTTAAAATTATTTACGAATTTGATATAAAGGCAAGGGAAGCGATTGCAAATTATGCTTCCGTGAACGATATTTTGGCAAGCAAGAGTAAGGGAAGAATCGGCAGAGCTAAGTATATTCCCGAAGAAAATCTTGACGAATTCGACGAGATTTTAAGGCTTATCAACACCGAAATCAAGGCATTGCAAGGAGGAGACGACAATGTATAAGGAATATAAAACCATTCGCGAAGTCGTCGGTCCCTTGATGCTCGTTGAGGGGGTGGAAGGCGTTAAATACAACGAACTTGTGGATATCGTTTGCGACAACGGCGAAATTCGACACGGAAAAGTGCTCGAAATCAACCGTGACAAAGCGGTGGTGCAACTCTTTGAAAACTCGCAGGGATTGCAAATATCCACGGCGAAAGCTCGCTTTTTGGGACACAGTCAGCAGCTCGCGGTTTCTCGCGATATGTTGGGGCGCGTATTTGACGGTATGGGGAATCCTCGTGACGGCGGCGCGCCGATTATTCCCGATAAGGTGATGGATATCAATGGCGAACCCATTAATCCTGCCGCGCGTAACTATCCCGATGAGTTTATTCAGACGGGTATTTCCGCCATCGACGGATTGAATACCCTTGTCAGAGGACAAAAACTTCCCGTATTTTCCATGAGCGGTTTGCCGCATGCCGAGTTGGCGGCACAGATTGCCCGTCAGGCAAAAGTGCGCGGCGGGGACAGTAAATTCGCCGTCGTATTCGCTGCCATCGGGATCACATTCGAAGAGGCGCAGTACTTTGTTGACGATTTCAAAAAGACGGGGGCAATCGAGAGGACGGTGCTTTTCACCAATCTCGCGAACGATCCTGCCGTCGAACGTATTGCAACCCCTCGTTTGGCGTTGACTTGCGCAGAATATCTGGCGTTTGAATGTGGAATGCACGTGCTTGTCATCATGACGGATATCACCAACTATGCAGAAGCATTGCGCGAAATTTCCGCCGCTCGTCGAGAAGTGCCGGGAAGACGCGGATATCCCGGTTATTTGTATACCGATCTTGCTACCATGTACGAGAGAGCGGGACGAATTCGCGGATCGGAAGGTTCCATTACGCAAATTCCTATTTTGACCATGCCCGAGGACGATAAGACACATCCCATTCCCGACTTGACGGGGTATATTACGGAAGGGCAGATTATTCTTTCGCGCGATCTGTACAAGAAGGGGATTAATCCTCCCATTGACGTATTGCCTTCCTTGTCTCGTTTGAAAGATAAGGGGATCGGCAAAGGGAAGACTCGTGAGGATCACGCAGACACGATGAACCAGTTATTCTCGGCGTATGCGAGCGGTAAAGAGAGCAAAGAACTTTCCGCCATTTTGGGGGAAGCGGCTCTTTCCGATACCGACAAACTGTTTGCGAAATTTGCGGAACAGTTTGAAAAAGTGTACGTAAATCAAGGTTTCAACACGGATAGAAGTATCGAGGAAACCCTCGATATCGGTTGGGATCTTCTGAAAATATTGCCCGTTACGGAATTGAAACGTATCCGTCAGGCGTATATCGACAAATATCTCAATAATGACGGGAAGACAGAATGAGTAGATTAAACGTAAATCCTACGCGAATGGAGTTGAAAAAATTAAAAGCGCGTTTGAATACGGCGGTGCGCGGACACAAACTTTTGAAGGATAAATCCGACGAAATGGTGCGTCGTTTCTCCATTCTGATTAAGGAGAACAAGCGTTTGCGCGACGAGGTGGAACAGGAACTCTCCCAAACCTTGAAACAGTTTTCAATCGCACGCTCGGTTACGCCTGCCTATCGCGCGGAGACGGCGTTCGCTATGCCCTCCGTCGATTTGAAGGCGGAGTGCGAGACGGAAAGCGTCATGGGGGTGGAGGTGCCGAAAATCAGTTTGATTGCGGAAAAGCGAGCGGACGATTTGCCGTATGCCTATTCGGAAATTACCGGTGAAGCGGATTATTCGGTGGCGCAGGCAGTGGAGCTGTTGCCCAAGATGATTCGGCTTGCCGAAACGGAAAAAAAGGTGCGTATGCTCGCAGATGAAATCGAGCGGAATAAGCGCCGCGTCAACGCGCTCGAATACGTAATGATTCCGCAACTCGAAGAAACGATTAAGTATATCAAGTCGAAGTTGGACGAAAACGAACGTGCGGCTGTCATTCGCATGATGAAAGTGAAAAACAAAGGGTAAAGAGCGAGAGTCGCCTTACGAGAAACGTAAGCTTTGTATGTTGATATGAAAAAAAGGCAATAGCGGATAAAGCTATTGCCTTTTGATATAGTGGGAGAACGGAGCCGATTATTCGATGGCGATGTAGCTCGTTTCCACCTGTTTGGGCTGTTCTTTAGGAATGGATAAGGTCAGAATGCCGTCTGCACATTTTGCCTTGACGGAATCCTGCGAGATCCCTTCGCCGATATAATAGCTCCTTGCGCACGATTCGCAAATTTCCTTTCTCTTATAATTACCTTTCACCTCTTTGTCTTGGCGGGAACATACGACGGAAAGATACCCTTCCTTCAAAGAAATTTTGATTTGATCTTTGGTGAAGCCGGGAACTTCGATATCCAATTCGTAAGAGTCGTCCAACTCACGAATATTCGTTTTTAAGCAATTTTTGTCTTCGGAAAATACGGGACGGAAAAAGTCGTCGAAAACGCCGAAGAGATCGCCCGGGTTTGTACGTCTGGTATTGATATAAGTTTTCATAATAAAATCTCCTTTTTATACGTTATTTTTTGCAAAGCTTTTTTTGTTTTGCACTTATAATATAACGAAATTGAAGAAAAATAAAACATGTTTTTTTGTGAAAAATTCGTGTAAAATATTTCACGTAAAGGAAAATAAGCCGCCGATAATTTTCTTTTACACGGTTGACAAAGCGGGGAGAGTGTGTTATACTATAAAAGAATAAAGCAAAACCGCAATAAAGGAATGCAAAAGTGACGAGCCAGTCACATAGAAGAATTTCAACGGGAACGAGCGGATAAAAAAGGAGAGGTATGCAAAAAGAATTTGACGGACAAAAAAGAAAACGAGAGGGGCAGGTGCGAGACGAACGCTCTATAAAGATGAGACGAGGGGGGCAGGTTCACATTCACGGAAAACAAAAAACGGATAAAAGCGAGCGTGTCAACGGTGATCCGCTCTATACTGCCGTCTACAAAGTCAATCGTAGCGACGAATTGTTGGAATTCCTTCTGCGTAAATGCGGAACGTCGAGGAACAACGTCAAAGCGTTGCTTGTCAGAAGACAGGTTCTTGTCAACGGCAGCGTAGTCACGCAATACAACTTTCCTCTTGCAAAAGACGACGAAGTGAAGCTTTCCAAACGACCGATTAAAGACGGAAAAACGATCACTCGTCCCGTTTCATCGAAGACGAAGAAGCCCATGCCGCCGCGCACAATCCGCATTTTGCACGAGGACGAGGACTTTCTCGTTGTCAATAAGCCCGAAGGATTGCTCTCCGTCGAAAGCGATAAAAGCTCGGAATGCGCGTATAGGTATGCGCTGGAATATTTGCAGGCGCAGGATAAAAATCTCCGTCCGTATATTTTGCATCGAATCGATAAGGAGACGTCGGGGGTATTGATATTCGCCAAGAATATCAAGCTTCATTCCATGCTCAAAATGCACTGGAACGAACAGGTGACGGCACGCGAATACTTTGCCGTCGTCGAGGGGATTTTAGAGCCTAAGCAGGATACCCTCACCGTTTATTTGAAGGAAAATAAGAATAATCTTGTGTACGTCACGAAGGACCCGACGGGACAAAAGGCGGTTACGCATTATGAAGTCGTCAAGGAAAACGGGGAGTATTCTCTCGTGAAAGTACGCATCGATACGGGCAGAAAAAATCAAATCCGCGTGCAGATGCAGGCGTTGGGAACGCCTGTCGTCGGAGACGATAAGTATGGAAAAAAACCGGACGGAACGCAGGTGAAGAATCCTCTTTCGAGGCTCGGGTTACACGCTTCCAAATTGGAGTTTATTCATCCCGTAACGAAGGAACTTATCTCCTTCAACGCACCCCTGCCCCAGTCGTTCCGCACATTTTTAGGTGATTGAGGAAAGGGGATGGAAAAATGTCGGTAAGGAGAAGCATAGAAAAATGAAAAATATTGTGAAGAAAGGATGCATGATGCTTTTATCGTTCATGACGACGTTTTCGTTTGCTTCCTGTAACGAGTATAAAAGTTCTTATAAGGCGAAAGACTTTATCAAACAGCAGCTGGGGGCACATTGTCAAGCGGACTTTGATTCTTTGCAAGGCAGGTATGTGTTCAAGCTTTCTAAGTCGGGAGATTGTGACGGGACGATTTCATATTCCGCTTCCCTCGAGGAGGGGGAACTTTGTGTATATTTCGATTCGTTGGGGATTAAGGAGACGCTGTTGACCTTAAAGGCAGGTGAAAGTGTGAAGGATTGCGGCGGATATTACGGTGCTTCGCCCGTATTCATTATTTTGGAAACAACCGGTGCGAAAGGCGGAAAAGTATATATCGATTTGATATAGGAGAAATAAATATGAAGAAAATAGCAAGCTTTACTGTGAATCACGACACCTTGGAGAAGGGAATGTATATTTCTCGTATCGACGGAGACGTGGTTACGTACGATATACGCATGAAAAAGCCAAACGGCGGAGACTATCTCGATATGAGCGCCGCGCATACTCTCGAACATCTTTTTGCTACCTATGCACGCAATAGCGAGCTGTCCGACGACGTGATTTACGTCGGTCCCATGGGGTGCAGAACGGGGTTTTATTTCCTCGTTCGAGATGCGATCTCCCATAGACAGGCCATTGAATTGGTGAAGGCAAGTATGGCGTTTGTTCGTGATTTCGAAGGGGAAATCCCGGGCAATAAAAAGGAGGAGTGCGGTAATTATCTCGATCACGATTTGCGCGGTGCGAAAGAAATCGGAAAAGAGATGTATGACGTCTTGAAAAATTGGTCGGAAAAAGACTTGAAATATAAGGAGTAACGAAAATGGATGCAATCAAAAATATGCTCACGCGCACGAGCGTGAAAAAGTACAAATCCGATCTCGTTTCTAAGGAAATTCTTGATCAGATTATCGAAGCGGGTACGTATGCGCCTACGGGCAGAAATGCGCAATCCCCCATTATTTTGGCAGTTACCAACAAGCAGGTACGAGATGAGCTCTCTAAGCTCAATGCTAAAGTGATGGGCGTAGAGGGAGTCGATCCCTTTTACGGTGCCCCCGTGGTGTTGGTGGTGCTTGCCGATAAGCAACGCAATACGCGCGTGTACGACGGGTCTCTCGTGATGGGAAATTTACAGCTTGCGGCGCACGCGTTGGGTGTCGGGGCGTGTTGGATTCATAGGGCAAAAGAGGTTTTTGAAATGCCCGAAGGACAGGCGTTGTTGAAAAAACTCGGCATCGAAGGGGAGTATGAAGGTATCGGAAACTGCGTGCTCGGTTATCCCGACGGTGAGGTTCCGCCTGTGAAACCCAGAAAAGAAAAATGGGTGTATTACGTCGACTAATTTTGAGGAAAGTATTGACATTCCGTTTTCGGCGTGCTATACTATAAGAAAAAATAAAAGAAAAACGAGCGAGGAAATTATATGGAAAATATCATCATTTGTCATTGTAAACAGGTGTCCGTTGCGGATATCGAAAAAGCTTTGCATGAAAACACGCGTTTTTCGGACGTGGAAAAAGCGTTTGAAGAAGTGCAGAAAGTGACGCATTGTTCGACGGGGTGCGGCGGTTGCCATGAGAAGGTGCTTGACGTAATCTCCGAAATGATGGGTTGAGTTTCATGCGGGCAGGTGTTTCCACCGCGTCGCTGTTTATGCGACAAAATAACGAAGAGGCTTTGCCTTATTTGGAGCACCTCGGTGTAAAAAACGTCGAGGTGTTTCTCACATCCTTTTCCGAATACGGATATCCGTTTGCGGAAACGCTCAAAAATTGTAAGGGAACTCTTTCCGTGAACTCGGTTCATTCGCTCAATACCCATTACGAACCCCAGCTTTTCAATGCACACCCTCGTGTGAGAGGGGATGCGTACGCATGCTTGGAGAAGGTGCTTGACAGCGCAAATGCCCTTGGTGCGCCCTATTATACCTTTCACGGCACGGCACGGATCAAGCGTGCTGCGAGAACGAAAGACTCGGACAATTTTCCGAAAATGATTGAGGATTTTTCTTTCCTTTTAGAGTTTTGTCAAAGACATGAGGTCCGCCTTTGCCTTGAAAACGTCGAATGGGCGACGTATAACCGTCCCGGTGTGTTTTGTAAACTTGC
>CAZRAS010000060.1:0-6422 GCA_964598045.1 uncultured Clostridia bacterium
AGGTTGGTGACGAGTCCTCTCGAACGGGCGATGTATCCGTCGACAAAATCCGTACAAGCCGCCAAAGCGAAAACGATTGCGGCGATCCCGCGTGCGAACGGTACTACTCCGTCCAGGAAAAAAATCAAAACAAACACGGGAATCATGCAAATTCTCGTAAGGGTAATTTTGTTAGGTAAATTCATATTCAAAACTCTCCTTCATAATCTTCGGTATGTCCGAACAGATCGTAGCAATCCGCCCTGTCAATATGTACGATATACCGCTCGCCCTGCGCCGCTTCCGCAGCGTGGAAATATACTTTCCCGTCGATATCGGGGGCGTTGAAATACGTTCTCCCGACAAAGCAAGCCTTTTCGTAATCGATACCGTCGCAAAGCACTTCCATATCCGTTCCGACATATCGAGACAAAAGCTTCGCTGAAATTGCCGACTGCACTTCATACAGCTCTCGAACACGACGCTTTTTCGTCGCGTGATGAATCTGCGGTTTCAAACGATACGCCCCCGTATCCGGTTCTCTCGAATAGGCGAAAAATCCGCAATTGATGAGCCGTGCTTCTCGCAGAAAGGCTTTCATCCCCTCGAATTCCTCCTCTGTCTCGGTGGGAAATCCGGAAATAAAAGTGGAACGAATGGCAATATCGGGGATTCTTTTGCGTAACTTTTCAAACAGATCGAGATAGCTCCCTCTCGTCCCCTTTCGATTCATCAGCTTGAGCACGCGATCTTCCGAATGCTGCAAAGGGATATCCATATATTTCAAGATTTTATCGTTTTGGGCGATTTCGTCGATAAGTTCGTCCGTGATGACGTCGGGATAGCAATACAAAAGACGAATCGAACGGATATTTTCAAGCGCCGAAAGCTTTTGCAGCAAAGGTACAAAGGCGTTTTTTCCATATAAATCTTCGCCGTAACGAGTCGTGTCCTGCGCTACGATAATAAGCTCTGCCGTTTCGCCAAGTGCTTCCGCCTCTTTGAGAAGTTCTTCCATCGGATAGGAACGATATTTACCGCGAATCTTGGGAATCAAGCAATAGGTGCAATGATTGTAGCATCCGTCGGCGATTTTCAAATATGCGTAATGCTCGTCCGTGGTCAAGACGCGATTTTGAAGATATCCGTCGCAGCCCTGCCCCACAAAATTTTGTCGTTCTCCCGTTCGATAAGAAGCTTCCAGCCCCTCAAAGATCTTTTCATAATCGTTAATACCCAAAAACACGTCGGCTTCCCCTAAAGAGGCATATAATTCATCAATGAATTTTTGAGGCAAACAACCGGTTACTACGAGTTTTTCCAAACGACCGCTTTTATAATCCGCACATTCGAGAATGGTTTCAATCGCTTCCTCGCGCGCCGATTGCAAAAACGCACAGGTATTTACGATAACGATTTGCGCCTTCGATAAATCGTCGGTAAGAGAGTATCCTCTCTCCTTGATCAAGCCGAGGAGCTTTTCCGAATCCACGCGGTTTTTGTCGCACCCCAAAGAAATCACTCCGAATAATTTCTTCGATAACATTTTTTTCTTCCTTTTTCCTTTTTACTTATTACAAAGGTCCGTACAAACTTTCAAACTGCTCTTTCGTAATGAGCACTTTTCTTGCCTTCGCACCGTCGAATGCGGAAATATATCCCATATCTTCCATCCATTCGATAATTCTGCCCGCGCGGTTATACCCTGCCGAACATTTGCGTTGAATCATGGAAATCGATGCGCTTCCGCTCAAAATTACGTGACGCAAAGCCTCGATATACATGGGATCGATCTCGCCCCCTTTGTCGCCCGTTGCGACATCCGAACCGCCGGTATTCGTATTGTTGATGAACGCCGTCGCTTCTTCATCGTAATACGCCTCGTTGTTTTCTTTGATGTAGTTGACGACTTTTTGCGAATCTTCGGGAGAGATAAAGGCACTCTGTACACGCACGGGCGTATTGATTCCCGGCATCGTATAAAGCAAATCACCTTTCCCCAAAAGCTTCTGCGCTCCCGACTGATCGAGAATAACGCGAGAATCGACGTCAGACGCAACGCTGAAAGCGATACGAGTCGCCAAATTGCTCTTGATAACACCCGTAATGACGTCCGCAGAAGGACGCTGCGTGGCAACGATCAAATGAATCCCCGCGGCGCGCGCCTTTTGCGTCAAATTTTGAATGCGATCTTCCATTTCTTTCTTTGCCGCCAACATCAAATCGGCAAGCTCGTCAATAATAATCACGAGTTTAGGCAACCGTTCGTCCTTTTGACCTCTCTTCAAAAGTTGTGCGTTGTATTCGTCCAAATTGACGACGTACGTTCCCGAACGGCTCATCTGTTCGAACAAGCCGTAACGACGGTTCATTTCCCCGATTGCCCAGTTCAAGCTTTGAACCGCTTTATTTGCATCCGTGATGATTTCATTGATCATGAGGTGAGGCAAATTGTTATACAAAACAAATTCCGTCTTTTTGGGATCGATCAAGATCAAACGCAATTCCTGAGGCGAATATTTGTAAATCAAACTAATGATGAGTGCCCCCAAAAACGCACTCTTCCCCGAACCGGAAGAACCGGCAACGAGCATGTGAATCATCTTGGAAATATCGCCGTATACCTTCACGTTTGCAACGTTTTTCCCCATCGCGAACATGAGCGACGAAGACTGGGCATTCACGAAAGTATTTCCCGAAAGCATGCACCCCAATTTCACGAATTGACGCTCTTTATTCGGCACTTCGATACTGACGACGCCGTCCTCGTAATTTGGATAAATATTGACGCCGTTCGAGCGTAACCCCAGTGCGATGGACTGATCGAGGGAAAGAATTTTCTGCGGCGAGACAGAGCGAGGAAGCGCAATATTATATCGCGTAACCGTAGGTCCGAAGGACACGGAAGCCACCGTTGCCCCCGTCACCTTGAATTCTTCCAAGATTGCGATTATATTTGCCTTGGTTTCCTCCACTTCCATTTCATTTTGCGTGGGTTCGATATCGCGACAATCGAAATCGTCCAAAGGCACCCGTTTATAAGGCTTAATGATGCGAGGTTTGGGCGGTTGCGATTTGGGCGGTTCTGGCAAAGGTTGCGTCTCCGACAACTTCGGCGTTTCCGAAACTTCACGGGAAAGAGGCGTTTCCCCTCTGTCGCCGAATCCAAAGGTTGAGCGAGCACTTTCTCCTCTATCGCGTCCCGATTCCGTTTCCTCTGCCGCTTCCGAACGCATGGAACGAAGATCTTCCTCTTCATCAAAGATATGCAAAGCGTCTCGTCCGCGTGTCTCCTCCGAGAAATCGTTCAAAACTTCGCGAGAATCACGCGTTTCCTGCGGATATTCCTCTCGAAGGGTATACTCGTCACGCGATTGAGAAAGATACCGATCCTCTCTGTCCTCGCGCTCTCCTCGTTCGGGTAAAACGTCCTCGCTCCTTCGAGTAAAGGGATCTTTTCCGTCCTCGAACAAGCGAGGATTGGAAGGAGAGAACATATCCATATAATCGTGACGTCTGTACCCGCTTTCTTCTTTGGGGGGGCGAGCCTCCTCTCTCGTTTCCTCACGCAATTTCTTAAAATCGATCTCTTCGTTCTGCTCAGGCGTATAAGGTTCGTACAAAGGCACAGGCGGCTCGTCATAGGAAGGATAATCCGTCGTTGCTATGGGCTTAGGCGGTTCTTCCGCAAGGAAAGACATCTTCTCCAAAGACGATTCGTCCGTTTGCAAGGAGGAGCGAGGCTGTACGCTCTGCGTATTATCGTTGACAATCATGGGCGGACGCTCCTGCGTCGGTTGCTCGTTGATCGCATTCTCATACGCTTGGGTGTACGAAGGCGTAAACTCCGTATACGATTCCGTCTTTTCCACGTGAGAAACGGGCGGTTTTTTGTTTACATTGGCGTTGGGATCGAAAATCAAGTTGGTTCTGTAATTTTCCGCAGGCGTACTGCCAAACAAGAATTCCCGACTGTTTTGATATCCGGCAAGCGTCTCATCGGGCTGCTGTTGCTGCCGACGCTGATTTTGCTCCATCACGTCTGCCATGCCGAAAGGCGAAAACGCGTCCGTAGAAGGTTGCGCATACGTTTGCGTTTGCTGATACGATTGTTGAGGCTTTGAAATCGGCGGCTCTTGCAAGCTTACACCGGGGCGTTGTACAACGTGCGCTTGACTTTCCGTCTTGGGGGAAACCGTCGTTTGTTTCACGACTTCCTTCTTAAGACTCGTTTTCTTTTCCTTCTTTTGTGCAACCGATTTCGCCTTCGCCTCGTCAAAATCACGCAAACTCATCATTGTCAAATAACCGAGAAAAGCGGAAAGTGCCGCAAAAAATACGATTGCACCGACGTTGGAAAGCACGGCGGACACCCCGAAAACGAGAATACCGCCAAGCCCCCCCGTCACCGTCGTAGCGGGAAAACTTTCCCCCGACGAAAAACAGGCGAAAATATACCCCTCTCTTTCCCAGTTAAAGGTAAGCGCGGTATGAACGAGCAGGGAAACGCTAAAAAGAGTCAAACATACGAGCGTGAACGCCCTTCTGTTTTTCACGAAACGTTTACCGATCAAAACAGTCGTACACAAATATCCCGCACCCACGACGAGCGGATATGCAAGATAACCGAACACGCCCGTTAAAAAGCTATGTACGGCAAGTCCCAAATCCCCAAACATCCAAGAACGGGTACACAATATCAAAAATGCAAGTAAAGAAAAGATGATTCCGGCGGCGGCAAAGCTTTCCTTCGTCACCAACAACGATTCTTCTTTCTTCTCCTTCGGTTGCGAATTTTTATTAAGATTACTCAAAATCTTTCCTCCTATACTGTGAGAAAATTCAAAATAAATAAGATACTTAATCGCGTATAACGTAGCAAAATACGGTATAATGATAGTATAACATTTTTTTTTATTTTTTTCAATAGTTTGACAGGAAAAAAATAAGCAAAAACCGAGTTTTTTTATTTTTCCTCGACTTTTGCTTTGATTTTTACCCTTTCACGCTCAAGTAAGTTCTTTCAGCAGGTATTGTGCGACATAGTAAATATCCCCTGCTCCCAAGAATAAAACGAGATCCCCCTCTCTCACCGTCTTTTTTAACCAAGTTTTCAACACGTAAACGTTTTCGGCATACAGACAGCTTCCAACCACCCTCGACAGCGTTTCCGCGCTTCCCTCTCCGTCATACTTTTCACGAGCGGGATACGTTTTATAAATCATAAGATTCTTAATTGGCCGCAACACCTCCGTAAACTCTTTTAATAGCAATTTCGTTCGCGAATAGGTATGCGGCTGAAATACCACGTACAAATTTCCCCGACATACTCCTGCCGCCGTAGAGACGGTAGAGGTGATTTCCCGAGGATGATGTGCGTAATCGCAAATAAAGCTTGCGCCGCGATAACTGCCAATCTTTTCAAAGCGGCGCTTCACCGCCGTAAAACATTCCAAACCCTTTGCGATCTCCCTTTCGTCAAACCCCAAAGATCGCAGTGCGGAAAACGCCGCAACCGCATTATACACGTTGCACCGCCCTACCGCGTTCAAGCGCACGCGAATCAGCGGCTTTCCGTATTCTTCCACCATAAAGGAATACCTTTCGCCGTTTGCACGAAGATCGGTCGCTCGATAATCCGCCATCGAGCTGTCAATGCCAAACGTGGCAAAGTCTCCGAATTCCCGACAATTCGAATCGTCTGCGCAAACAAACGCAGCGTCCGCATTTTGACAATATCGACGAAAACTATCCTTCAAATCGTCAAAATCCGCATAACATTCCATATGATCCTTGTCAATATTCAAAAGCAAAGCAACGTTGGCGCGAAGTTTTAATAAATTTTTCTTATATTCACAAGCCTCCGTTACGAAATACTCCGCACCCGTCGTATAAAAATTTCCGAACTCGCTGTCTTCGCCCCCGATATGTGCGGTAAAAGGGGCGGATGCATACTTCAAAACGTGTGCACACATCGAGGTGCAAGTCGTCTTCCCATGGCTTCCCGCCACCGCAATCACATTTGGAAATTCCTCGCTAATCATCTGCAACAGTTCCGCGCGCGAACAAATCTTTTTTCCGAGCCTTTTCGCGGCGAAAATTTCAACGTGATCGAAAGGAATCGCATCGGTAAATACGACGACGTCCGCCTCTTTCAGCTCCTTTCGCATTCCGTCTGTTCCGATATACACTCGCACCCCGTAAAAAGCGAGGGCTTCCGTCTCCTCCCCTCGCATTCCGTCACTGCCCGACACATGATAACCGCAAGTGCTTAAAAATTTCGCCAACGCACTCATACTGATGCCGCCGATTCCGATAAAATAGATTTTTTTCGCTTTCTCTAAGCCTTTTATACGCATACGTTATTTTATTTTTCCACATATAAAAATATGAGTACTATAAGCAATTCTTATAATACAAGAATAGAAATCCGATTTCACTCG
>CAZRAS010000061.1:0-6117 GCA_964598045.1 uncultured Clostridia bacterium
GTGGCAGACATTCCCAAAATGCCCAAAGAAAATTACTGGACCTTGCCCGTTTGCTTCATCGGAAACGCACTCGGCGTAGGAGTCATCGCAATCGTCGTATCCGTATCCCCTCTCGCAGAAGCTACGATGAGTCTCGGCGCTTCCATTATTCAAAATAAACTCTATTCGTATAACTGGGTACTCGGCTCGCTCAGCTCCGCAAGTCTTTGCGGCATGATGATCACCCTTTCCGTATGGTCGGCGAAATATGCCCCCAAAAAAGGATTGAGCGCCACCGTCGGCGTCATGTTCCCCATCATCTTCTTCGCCTTTTGCGGATTCGATCACTCCGTCGCAAATATGCTGTACTTCTACTATCTCGGTGAAGTTTCCTGGCGAGTCGTAGGCTACATTCTTCTCTCCATCGTAGGGAACATTATCGGCGGCGTCACCCTTCCTTTAATTATCAAGCTTCGAGAATTTTCCGTCAATCGAAAATCCGTAGAGGAAAAGGCCGAAACCGAAAACGAACAACCGCAAGCCGCATAAAACGCAAAAACAAATTTTCAAAAAACTCTAAAAAATCGGTAGAAATCGAGAACAACGCGATTTCTACCGATTTTTCATTATATTCTTATCAAAAAGAAATGGAAAGAAAATCCAAACGTCCTTTGCCTCGGTAAGTGAAATACAAAGGTTTTTTGCCGTTTTCGATATGTAATTCCGAGGTGAACTTTCGGGGAATTTTGTCACTGTTTATATCAATCGTCGCGACCATGGCACCGTCCAATCCATCTTTAACGATTATTTTTCCTTCCGCTTTTCCACGCACGGTGACAGAAATCTTCTTATTATCGTTCAACTCGAAATACTTAAATCCCGCCGTCGCGCCGTCACAGAAATTCGCAATATATTGATCGCCGTTCTCCTCACGATCTTTGCCCGTCTGCGTAAAATAGGGATGACACCCTTTCGGCGGTTTGACGCCGCCGTAAAAATACACACCGTTTTTAGAAAAGAGATGGCAGGCAATTCTCGCCTCGTATTCTCCTTCCGCTTTGAGCGGACCGCCGTTCAAACCGCAAGAGGTCACTTCTGCTTGTTGAAACGTGCCGTTCGGACGCATTTTTATCTCTTCCGCACACGCCTGACGAGAATAACAATGTCTGTTCGTCTGTCTATGATAAAACACGTAATACTTACCGTTAATAAACTCAACGCTACCATGGGTATTTCCTACATAGTTTAACGGTTTCTCCGAGAGTCCCAAATCGGCGATGGAAACGAGCGTTCCTTGATAGATAAATTCTCCCATAGGGGAATCCCCCGTCGCATAGCACAGCTCGTGTCCGTTCACTGACGAATAGATAAAATAGTACTTACCGTTAAATTTTCGCATGGATGCCGCCTCAAAAAACGCATGTCCCTCATAGCCCGTACCTTTAGAGCCGTGTTGAGATTTTCCCACTCGTTTTAAGGGGAGCTTCACCGTAAGCATATCCTCTTCGAGTTCCGCTGCCATCGCGCCGTTCGTATTCACCGATTTGAACGCCGTGAAAATATTCGGACGTTTGGGCGCCATACCCGTATAAAGATAAATTTTTCCATCGTCGTCACGAAACACGCCGGGATCGAATTGATGCATATCCGTCTCCCCTTTTCCTCGCCCTAAATAGGTGCCGTCCGGGTATTTCACCCTACCCAGGTATTTGTACACACCCGCAGGCGTATCACAAACAGCCACGCCGATTCGACGTTCGTTTCCCACGAAATAGTAGAGATAATACCTGCCGTCCTTCCCCTGCACGACGTCGGGCGCGTACATGGATTTTAAGAGAAAAGGCTTTTTTTCGGGATCGTCCGCTTTTTTCCAGATTACCCCTTCATAACGCCAATCGGAGAGATCGTTCACGGGCGCAGACCAGCAAACGTAATCGTTTGCGCAAAACTCGTTGCTGTTAAAACGATCGTGACTGCCGAAGACGTAAACTCTGTCACCGAATACGTGCGGTTCCCCGTCGGGTATGTATTCGTAAGAGGGAAGATAGGGATTGAGCGCTTGTGTTTTCATAGTTTCTCCTTTCAATCTGCCAATCTATTTATTTCGAAAGAACGCCGTTTATTTTTCTCTTTCACTCTTCCATTATACTCCCTCTTTTTCGATCTGTCAACCCGTTTTACAAAAATCGCTTTTCAAAAATACTTACAAAAAAACACGGCGCCGCTTGACACCATGTTTTCTTACCGATTATCTTCTTTCTCCTATTTTTACTGATTTTCGACAAACTTTTTCAAAATCTCAAACATTTCAACGGAAATGACATGTTCGATGCGGCAAGCATTCTCTTCCGCCAATTCCTTATCTGCGCCCGTTTTTTCAAGCAATGCCGTAATTACTCGATGTCTTTCGTAGATATCCGTCGCCTTTTTTAATCCCGATTCCGTCAAGAGGATTTCCCCGGAAACATTGCGCGTGATATATCCGTTTTTTTCAAGCAATCCGACGGCGCGAGACACACTCGGCTTTGAAAAACCGAGTTCGCCTGCAATATCGATTGCGTGGACGGCAGATTTTTGTTCTCGCAAAAGCAAGATCGTTTCAAGATACATTTCTTCCGATTCACGTGTTTTCATGATTTTTCCCCTATATGCTAACTATGGTTTACTTTTCTTCTATTATAAGCTTTTTCCCTTCATTTGTAAAGTTTTAACGCCCTATAATAAAAAATTTTTCCTTATTTTGGGAAAAATTTTTCCATGCGTTATTTTCTAAACAAATCGAGAAATCCTTTCTTGACGTAAGGTTCTTTTTCGATCGATAAAACGCGATATCCTTGTTCCTCCAACGTTCTTTTGACAAACACTTCATCCACCGCACCTTCGGATAAAATCACCGTCTGTCCTTTCGCGTGAGAGGAATTCACCTTCTTCACGTTCGCCGCCCGTCTAACCAATTCGTTCACACGGGATTCGCACATTCCGCAATGCATACCATCGATTTTTATTGTTATTTTCCACATATATATCTCCTTTTTATCAGGGAATCATCCTCATAATCGCCTTTCGACTTTTCTCACTCAATGCGCAAATCACACTTCGTGCGTCCTCTTTGGCTTCGTTTACCGTCAATCCGTATTTATCCGTCAATTGTTTCGTCACATACGCAATCAGCCGTTCATATTCGGACAGAATCGATTTTCCTTGGGGGGTTACCAGCGCATACTTCCCGTCTGCGGCGATATATCCTTTCTTCCTCAGCTTATCCATTGCCTTATATACACTTACGTCCGAAACACCGACTCGTTCCGCAATCCGTGCCACGCAAACTTTTCCGTCCAGTCTGCCGTTTTCATAAATTTCGGATAAGTATTTATATTCCGATTTCGTCATATGTTCTCTCCAGATTTTTCAAAAGGGACGCAAAGCCCTCTTTGCGCCCCTTCCGTTCCTTTTACTTTTTTTCTTGATAACAACAGCCTTTCATCGCGCAATTCTGACATCCGCAAGAGCAGGAAGATTTGCCCTGCTTTTTTTGTTTTATGAGATATACGACAAGTGCCGTTACCCCACCTGCTAATATCAGTAGTAATAGGATAGATCCGATATTATACGTAAGCCATTCAAGCATTTCTTCCGCCTCCCGTCATTATTTCACTTTTACGTCTTTTGTCAACTTGTTGGATTCTTTATAAGGTCTGACAAGCATATATACGATACCTGCCAAAACAGCCACAGCCACGATGAAGGAAATGATGTTCAAAGGGTTATTCAAATTACCCGTGAACAAATTGCCGAAGGCGTTGAAGATCAGCGCGATCGCATACGCAAATACGCATTGATATGCAATGGCAAACGCCGTCCACTTGCCGTTGTTCATTTCACGCTTGATTGCACCCATTGCTGCAAAACAAGGTGCGCAAAGCAAGTTGAAGATCAAGAAGCTGTAACCGCTAACTGCCGTAAATGCCGTCGCGAGATTTCCGTATACCGTTCCGTTTCCGCTGCTATAAAGAATACCCAGCGTACCCACGATGTTTTCTTTTGCGACAAGCCCTGTAATCGAAGCAACGGTTGCCTGCCAATTTCCGAATCCGAGAGGTGCAAAGATCCAAGCAAGGCCCTTCCCGACGTATGCGAGGATACTGTTACCGATTTCTTCTTCCGCCAACATTCTGAACGTTCCGTCCACAAATCCGAAGTAGGAAGTAAACCAAATAAAGATCGTCGATAGTAAGATAACCGTGCCTGCTTTCTTAATGAACGACCAACCGCGTTCCCACATGGAACGAAGAACGTTTCCGACCGTGGGCAAACGGTATGCAGGCAATTCCATAACGAAAGGTGCAGGTTCACCCTCGAAAGGTTTGGTCTTTTTCAACATAATGCCCGACACGATGATTGCCGCCATACCTAAGAAGTACGCCGAAGGAGCAACCCACCAAGCACCGCCGAAAATCGCACCTGCAATCATGGCGATAAACGGAAGTTTTGCGCCGCAAGGGATAAACGTCGTAGTCATGATCGTCATTCTTCTATCCCTTTCGTTTTCAATCGTTCGACTTGCCATAATCCCCGGAATGCCGCACCCCGTGCCGATCAACATGGGAATAAACGATTTACCGGAAAGACCGAATTTTCTAAATATTCTATCGAGCACGAATGCAATACGCGACATGTACCCGCAAGATTCCAAAAACGCAAGGCAAATAAACAGCACAAGAATCTGCGGAACAAATCCCAGCACGGCACCGACGCCTGCCACAATCCCGTCCAGGATCAAACTTTGCAACCAATCCCAACAATGGATAGCCGTCAACCCCGCTTCTACAAGCACAGGAATACCGGGGATCCATACGCCATAGCCTGCCGGATCGGGTTCGGTAAATTCATAGCTTTCATACAGCGTTGCAATCGCTTCGAGCAAGTCTGCTTTCGTTGCCGTCAAACTTTCATCGGCAAGCGTTTCTTCGTCATATACGACATATTCGAAGGAGAAATCATCACTGTATCCGTTTGCAAGCGTTTCCAACTCCGTTTTTGCAATCAATGCATCGAAATCTTCCGATTCCGTATCGAGAGCCGTTTCCACACTGTCCGTATCTACGTCGTTCTCTTGCAAATAGGTGAGGAAACCGTCCACGATGTTGTAATTATCTCCGTAATCGCCCGCAACTTCTTCATATTGTCCGCTTCCGATCCCGAACAAATGGTATCCGTCGCCAAAGAGTCCGTCGTTCGTCCAATCGGTCGCCCAAGAGCCTACCGTCGTCACGGAGATGAAGTAGACAATAAACATTACAATTGCGAAAATAGGCAAAGCAAGCCAACGATTGGTAACCACCTTATCGATCTCGTCGGAAACCGTCATCTTTTTCGTATGCTTTTTCTTATAACAGCCTTTCAACATTTCCGCTATGTACACGTAACGTTCGTTGGTAATAATGCTTTCCGCATCGTCGTCAAGCTCTTTTTCCGCCGCCGCAATATCCGCCTCGATATGTGTTTTTACGTCCGCAGAAATATTGAGTTCGGTCATAACCTTATCGTCGCGTTCAAAAATCTTGATTGCATACCAGCGCTGTTTCTCTTCGGGCTTATCGTGCAAAACCGCTTCTTCGATATGTGCGATTGCATGTTCGACCACTCCCGAGAACGTGTGCATCGGTACGGTTTTCCCGTTCTTGGCGGCTTTGATCGCTTCTTCCGCGGCAACCATAACGCCATCCCCTTTCAATGCGGAAATTTCCACCACTTTGCACCCCAAACGACGAGAAAGCTCTGCCGTGTCGATTTTATCTTCCGACTTTCTCACCACGTCCATCATGTTGAGCGCAATGACGACGGGAATGCCGAGCTCTGTCAACTGCGTCGTCAAATACAAGTTTCTTTCCAGATTCGTCGCATCCACGATATTGAGGATGGCATCCGGTCTTTCCGCCAAAAGATAATTTCTTGCAACGACTTCCTCAAGCGTATAGGGCGAAAGCGAATAAATACCGGGAAGGTCGGTAATCGTTACGTCCTCGTGCTTTTTAAGTTTACCTTCTTTCTTTTCCACCGTTACGCCGGGCCAGTTTCCGACGAACTGATTCGATCCCGTCAACGCATTGAACAACGTCGTTTTGCCGCTGTTCGGAT
>CAZRAS010000062.1:0-6115 GCA_964598045.1 uncultured Clostridia bacterium
AAATTTATTTCTTAAAACCCGTCGGCACCCTTAGCCGTAGCCGACAGATTATCAAGTTCGGCGATTGTCGTAGACATAAAATCGACATAACGTTATGCGATTTTCACAGTAAACGATCATTTCTTTCAAAACACGAGAAATTATAATATGCTTCCCCGATCTTGTCAATAGATATCCCGTGAAATGTCGTTTTCATCAAGCGAAATGTCATTTCTTCCCTTTCGGTTTTCTTTTTTTGTTCGAATCACACGCGAAAAACCCGCCTCGTCCATCTCGACGAGTCGGGTTTTCTATATTTTTTCATGCTGTTTTTATCGGTTATTCCTGTTCTACGGCGAAGGTGATATTTAAGGTAAACACGCCGTCGTTTGCGACGACGGACATTTCGCCGCCGTATTGACGAACGGTGTATTGCATACTCTTCATCCCGAAGCCGTGGAATTCTTTTCCGTTCTTTTTCGTGCTTTCGAGAAGTCCGTTTCTGAAAATCAAATTCCCTTCGTAACGGTTTCTCAAAGAGATCATGACAAAACTGCCGACCGCCTTGACAGTCAAACTGATCGTCCGTTCCTCTTCGGGGAACGCCTTCACAGCCTCGATCGCGTTATCCAGCATATTGCCGAAAAGAGCGTACAAATCGGAATCCTTGATAAAGGACAACTTTTCACCATCGACGATACGTACGAAACGTATTTGAAATTTCCGACAGAGCAAGCTTTTTTCCGTCAAAATAACGTCCAACGCGTCGTTGCCCGTTTTGCAAATGGCGTCGTAATCGGCAATCAGGTTTTCGAGTTCCTTAATAGTTTCTGGCGCGATTAACCTCTCGGTGGCAAGATTCCGTATTTGATACTTTAAGTCATGACACTTAAAATTAATCATGTTTATGGTTTCGGTGGAAACCTCGTACTGCTTTTTTTGTTTGTAATTGATTTGTCGAACCACGTTAAGTTCGTTTTTTAAATTGATATGGAACGGAAGAACGAATGAAATTACGATTGCCAAAACGCAACACCCTATATTGTACACGTGCAACATCGCAACCGACAGCCGATCGGCATGGGGCGGTATCGCATAGGTCGTTATAGAACTGAAAATAACGTCTATAAGCATAATAAGTCCGCCCACGACAAACATGACCGATGCCGAAAGTTTTTCGACGTCGTATTTGTTCAAATTTTTACCGACCAACATAAACGCACCCCAGTATACCATGCCGTAAATCCATACGTATATGGTGATGACGAACCAGTTGATCGTGGCAAGATTGATCGTTCCGCTTCCGTAAATATCCGAAGCCAAATTTCCGTTTAAATTGGTGACGGTGTTAAAAAGTTCGTAAAATTCGGAAGAAATATGCTGCACCGTATACCCGATGAGGGCACAAAACAAAACGTTTTTGAAAGATTCGTCAAAAAGTAACTTCAACGAAATCACCGTCACCGCGAACATACTGAAAAACATAAACATGCTGTACAGCGCGTTGAAAAAGGTGGGCAACGCCATCGAAAAGGCAAAATTTCCGGCAATTACAAGCGGTGCTTTCCACCCGATCCCTTGCTTAGGGCGAAGCTTTACGGAGAACATGAATTCCGCAAGCATAAGTTGCAACATAAACAGAGGCTTGTACCAAAACAGCAACTGAGAGGGATTCCACATTATTTGCTGCCCCCTAAGTAATTGGCCATCGCCGCCAAAAAGTCCTTTCTTTTTAATCGACTGATCGAAACCTCGTCTTTGCCGAGAACGACCGTTTTTCCCCTAAGCGCGGTTACGTGTTTCAAATTGACGAGATAGCAACGGCTGCATTTAAAAAAATCCGATTCGAGCAACGTATTTTCGATATCTTTCAAAGAGCCGTACGTTTGTACGACTCCGGATTCGGCATGATAAATCAAACTATGGTCAAAAACTTCTACATAGCGGATCGAAGATACGGGCATTTTGACGAATCCTTCGCCCGTCTTTACCAACACCGTCGCGACGTCGCGTCTGCCGATTCGCTCCAAAGCCCTCGACATCACAAGGCAAAAGTTATCGTACGAAATCGGCTTTATAATAAAATCGAAGGCGTCGACCGAATATCCCTTCACCGCATACTGTGCCATGTTGGTTACGAAGATTATGGGAACTTCCCTGTCGAAGTCTCTTAATTTTCCGCATGCGCGAAGTCCGTCCATGCCCGGCAATTGTATGTCCATAAACACTAAGTCGAAGCGGGAGCGATAATTTTCGATGAAGTTTTCGGAATTGAAAAAACATTTGATATTATAAGAAATTTTAGTTTTTTCAAAGTAACGAGCAATTAACTCGACAAGTCTGTTTTTTTCTTGTTCATTGTCCTCTACTATAGCAATATCGATCATATTCGATCCCCCCTACTCACAATTCGATTGGCTAAACAATATTACTCATTAAGCCAATCGATTAACCACTTTAAATAATATACCACAAAATTTGTTAATGTCAATACTTTTTCGACAATTTTTTCAAAAAATTTTTTTCTTATTTTCGACATCTGTTTTCCCGTCGAAAAATTTTCAAAACAAAACGGAAAGAAAATCGAAACGCCCTTTTTCCTCAAACATAAAACACAACGGTTTTACACCGTTGTGTTTTATATTGAGTTCAGAGGTAAACATTTTCGACTTTTTACAACTGTCTATCTCAATCGTCGCAACCATGCCCGCACGAACCGTCTTTGACGACAATTTTTCCTTTTACATTTCCTCGAATTTCGACAGAAATTGCTTTATTATCCTTAAACGCGAAATATTTAAATCCCGCCGTTGCCCCGTCGCAAAAATTCGCAATATAGTAATCGCAGTTTTCCTCTCGATTCTTCCCCGTTTGCGAAAAATAGCAATGCCCCCTTGTGTAGTTTGTTATAACTTGCCTATTTTTTGAATATTCAGGGTGCATTCGAATGTACAATTGGGGCATAAAATAAGGTAAAAACAAAATCTCAAAGTTGTGGTATGGAGAAACAAAAAATAGGACATAAATCACCCCATCGAATATATAAGGTAGTCTATATCCTATCAATTTTCGGTTGAGGCGACGAGTATCTGCCGAAACTTCGCAAACAGATTCCTCTCGGCAGAGCTTCGCACCGCTGATTTCTCTATGCTCTACGTTCTCACCGCCCGTCGCAAACGGCACTCACACAACCCCACGGTAATATGTACTTTCTTCAATCTGTCGCCAACAAAAACAACGGCATACCCAAAGGGGTATGCCGTGATTTTGGTTGAGGCGACGGGACTTGAACCCACGACCTTTTGGTCCCTAACCAAACGCGCTACCAAGCTGCGCTACGCCTCAATATGTTCTCGCCGTCTGTTCTCATAATCGACAGCTTAAACATAATATCACTTTTCATAAGTAAAGTCAAGCGTTTTAACGTCACTTTTTAAAAAAAAGTTAAAAAATTTTATTATTCCACAATACCTAAAATTAACGGCTCGCTCTTAGGCGCCCTTTCTTCGATTTGCGTCGCTTCCAACAGGCGTTGTTCCGCCGCTACGAAACCGCTCTCCTTCTCCGAATACAAAATCGCAATCGGATCGCCTTCTTCCACGAAATCTCCCGTCTTGGCACAAAGTCGAATCCCTGCCGCCATGTCGATAACGTCCTCTTTCGTGTTTCTTCCCGCACCGAGCAACAAGCTCGCCACACCGTAGCTCTCCGTATCCACATGTGTCAAATAACCGCGAGTATTCGCCGTAACGACGTGTGAATATTTCGCCTTGGGAAACTTTTCGGGATTGCGTATCCATTCGCCGTTACCACCTTGCGCTTCCACCATCTTCACCAGCGTATTTAACGCAGTGCCGTCCGCAATCGCCTCTTTCACCATGCGTTCGCATTCAACATAGCTCCCCTTTTCGGCGAGCTCCAAAATATTGGCGGAAAGCGCGACGCAAAGCTCCGTCAAGTCTTCCGGGCCCTTTCCTTGCAAGGTCTCGATTGCCTCGATCACCTCCAACGAATTGCCGATATTATACCCAAGCGGCCTATCCATGTCCGTGATGAGTGCTCTCATACGCTTTCCTGCGCGCTTGCCGATTTCCACCATCCACTCAGCGAGTTCACGGCTTCTTTCAAGCGTCTTCATAAACGAACCGCTGCCCGTTTTGACATCCAAAACGATACAATCGTCGTCCGCCGCAAGTTTCTTGCCCATAATACTCGACACGATAAGCGGTAAACTGTCCACCGTTGCCGTCACATCGCGAAGGGCGTATAAAAGCTTATCGGCGGGCGCAAGCGTAGCGTTTTGACCGACGATTGCAATGCCCACTTCATTGACGATCGACTTAAATTCGTCGATAGGCAAATCGGTTTTAAACCCGGGGATGGCTTCCAATTTATCAACCGTGCCGCCCGTATGCCCCAAGCCGCGTCCGCTCATTTTTGCGACCTTCACACCCAAACTCGCCACGATGGGCGCAACGACAAGACTCGTCTTATCCCCGACGCCGCCCGTGGAATGTTTATCCACACGAAGTCCCTTGATATCCGACAAATCAAGCGTATCGCCCGAATCGCGAATAGCAAACGTAAGCGCCGCCGTCTCTTCCAAAGACATCCCTCTAAAATAAATCGCCATACAGAGCGCCGCCGCTTGATAATCGGGAATCTCCCCTGCGACATACCCCTCTAAAAACCAACGGATTTCCTTTTCACTCAAAGTTCCGCCGTCTCTCTTTTTTTGAATAATCTCATACATACGCATGGCATTTTCTCCTTTTACTTCAAATCAGTCTTCCCGAACGAATAAGGCAAAAGCTCGGCAAGAGTATGCACGGTGTAATGTTCGGGCGTACCCAACAAGATTTTGAAATCCCCGTCGCAAAACTCGGCAAGTGCCTGTCTGCACACGCCGCAGGGGGCGCAAAATTCTGCAAGCTCCTCCCCCTTTCCACCGACGACGGCAATCGCCGTGAAAGCTCGTTCGCCCTCGCTCACGGCTTTAAAAAGCGCAGTCCGTTCGGCACAATTCGTCGGCGTGTAGCCTGCATTCTCCACGTTACAACCTGTATATACGACGCCGCTCTCGCCAAGCAACGCCGCCCCCACGTGAAAATTCGAATAGGGTGCGTAGGAATTTTTACGAGCTTCCACCGCAAGCTTCATTAACTCTACATCAGTCATCGACGATCTCCTCAAGAAAGCTTTCGCCGAAAATGCCGTTCGAAGGCAAATCGAACCATTCCAAAATCGTTGAGCCGATGTCGGCAAAACTCTTTCTCGTTCCGAGGTTGACGCCTTTTTTCAGTTTTTGCCCGTAGGCAATCATAGGAGTGTATTCACGAGAGTGATCGGTGGAAGGCGTCGCAGGATCGCAACCGTGATCCGCCGTGATGATCAAAATATCGTCTTCACGCAAAAGCGGCAACATTTCCGAAAGTTTTTCATCAAATGCGGTGGCAGCCGCGGCGTATCCGGCAACGTCGTTACGATGCCCGTACACCATATCGAAATCGACCAAATTAATAAAGCAAAGCCCGTTAAAATCACGCTTCATTTGTGTAATTGTCTCAGCCATGCCCCCCTCGTTTCCCGTCGTAGGATGACTTTCGGTAAATCCGCGACCTGCAAAGATATCGAAAATTTTCCCCACCGAAATCACGTCGTAACCTGCTTCTTTCAAAATATCGGGAACGGTTTGAGAAGGAGGCAAAAGAGAATAATCATGACGACGAGTCGTACGCTTGAACGGGTATTCCCCTTCAAACGGACGGGCAATCACTCGCCCGACTCCGTGTTTACCATGGAGCAACTCGCGAGCAATCTCGCAATAACGATACAGCTCTTCGATGGGCACCAATTTCTCGTGTGCGGCAATCTGGAACACGCTGTCCGCAGAGGTATACACGATGAGCTTGCCCGTTTTTAAATGTTCTTCGCCATAGTCCTTGATCGCTTCCGTGCCCGAATAAGGCAAGTTGCAAAGAACGCCCCTACCCGTGCGTTTTTCAAATTCATCCAACACCTCTTTGGGGAAGCCGTTCGGATAGGTGGGAAGAGGATCGGGGGAATAGATTCCTGCGATCTCCCAATGTCCGATCGTAGTATCCTTTCCTTTGGAAGATTCCGTCATACGGGCATA
>CAZRAS010000063.1:0-6090 GCA_964598045.1 uncultured Clostridia bacterium
GTTGGGCGAGGAAAGCCAAACGCTCACCGACCACGTTACGACGTAAGTGACTGGCCACACCGCAGAGGACGGACGTGCACCCGTCTCTTCCAAAAAGTCGGTGGTAAGTTCTTCCCCTTTGCCCGTACAAAATCCTACGAGCCTCGAAGATTGCTATCAGATTTATACCTACGAGCTGACCACCGAGTACGAAGAAAAAACGGGTGCCGTCACCCTCACGCAAAATGACAAGACGACCGAGCAGCAATTCACCGTCGACGACGATTTAAGCTATCTCGACAACGAGCAACTCCTCCTGTCCCTGCGTGCAATATCCACCAGCGTAAGCTCGGCTCAATTATTGGCGTACAGTCCGTTCACGGCGAGCGTACAAAAGATTTCCGTTTCCTTCGACAACAGTTCGGAAGGAAAATTTGAATTTAATAAAAACGGAGTCGCTGTCACTCTGACCATTCCCTATCGCCCCGTAGAAATGCAAATCAACGATAAAAATTCTGGATTTGCGCAAACGGCATGGATTGCCAAGCCGACCAGCACCACTTCAAACACCCATCGCAACGTCATGCTTCGTTTGGAAACTCCCATCTATCAAGGGTTTGGCACGCTGATCTATGAACTGGCAAGCGCCGATTATTTATAATAGATTCCAAAAATCTTTCTCACGACGTGAGAATCCTTCCTCCTATCCTTTATCGACAATCAAGTAATCATAAAACGAGGCTTTGTATACGCAAAGCCTCGCTATTTTTTCTCAATGGAAATATATAAAACGTTTCGGGTGTCGGACGTAACCTTCACCTTTTCGGAAATCTCTACGCCACAGATGACATACACCTCCTCCCCCTCCGCAATCACGGGAAGATATGCTCGCTCGGAAACGGGCGTTTTTTCCTCGTTGAAGATCTTTTTCAAGCTCTTTTTGCCGCTTCCGAACCGCTGCATATGATCCCCTTCGCGCCGAAAACGGAAAATTGCCTCTCGGGGAATCTTATCCCCGTCCACACGAAGCGTTTTTAGACTGTTTTCCGTGCAAGATATCGGCGTATCGGACACACTCACCAAATACCTACCCCCGTCAAATCCTTTTTTATCGAATTTTTGTTCTCTCCCTTTCGGTTCAAAAGAAAAAGATTTTTTTACGTAGAACACAACGCCGCGCTCCCGTTTTTCCGCCTCCACGCCTTTGGGGAAAGTCAGTTTCGCCCCCCGTTCCAGCGTCTGCAAATGATAGGCGTTTTCCAAATGCAATGTCGTATAATCGCGCGCGACCCCCAATTTTTTCAACGCAATCAAACAAGCTCGCCGAAAGAGAGGCTTTTTTTCACAAAACGAAACGGTTATCTCCTCGTTTTCGATATACAAAAGCGATTCGGCGAGTTCGTAGAGGAGTTCGTCATCCTCTTTGGCAAGCTCGGCAAAACGCACGAGATTATTTGCCGCCCCCGGCACCGCCTCCTCAAGCTTAGGCAACACGTCAAGTCTGAGCTTATTCCGCGTGGCGTCCCGTTCGAAATTCGTTCTATCGTCTCTCCACGAAAGTCCCTCTCGTCTTGCATACGCCTCGATATCTCCCCTCGTCCACGTCAATAAGGGACGTAGAAAATAGTCGTTCAACGCAACCATACCCCTCACGCCTGTAAGCGAAGTCCCCCTGCTTAAACGAAAAAGCACCGTCTCCGCCTCGTCGCCCGCATGATGCGCAAGCGCGATTAAATCCGCCTTCTTTTCTTGCACAAGCGAAGCGAATCGTTCGTATCGAAAATTTCGCGCCGCCGTTTCCAAGCTCACCTTTTCCGACTTGGCGCGCTTTAGACAATCCTCGGAAAACACGTACAAAGGCACCTGCCAGCCTTCGCAAAGCTTCTCCACAAAGCGCATATCTTCCACGCTCTCTTCGCCGCGAATGCCGTGCTCGCAATGCACCGCCGAAAGGGAATAGCCGCACTCTTCCTCCCGAGATTTCAAATAGCGGAGCAAAACGACGGAATCGATTCCTCCGCTCACCGCTACGCATATTTTCTTTTGTTTAAATTCGTACAAATCCATATGTTCAGTATAACACAGTCGAATAGAATTTGCAAGAATTTTTACCCACTTTCTTCTCTGCTTCCTTATTCTAAAAGAAAAAAAACATACAACAAGTTTTTGAAAAAAATTAGAAAAAATTAGAAAAAACACTTGACAAACGATACTATGTGTTGTATAGTATTATACAAGAGGATGTATCACGATGGATATTCAAATGAAGCGAGGACTGTTAGACGTATGCGTGCTGGCAGCAATTAATAACCAAGATTCCTATGGGTATCAAATCATTAAGGATATTGCGCCGTATGCAACCGTTTCAGAATCCACTCTTTATCCCATTTTGCGAAGGTTGGAAGGAGCGGAAATGTTGACGGTGTACGCTCGGGAACATAACGGGAGATTGCGAAAATACTATCACATCACCAAGAAAGGCAAACAACGATTGAAAGCCTTTCGAGAAGAGTGGCAGGAGATTATGCAAATTTACGACTTTGTAAGCAGCACCGACAACACGGAGGATGAAGATGACGAAGCTTGAATTTTTAGAAAAACTGAACAGCCGCTTACAAGTGCTCCCCGAAGGCGAATTACAGGATACTCTCGCCTACTACGACGAGATGATCGACGACAAAACGGAAAGCGGCTTATCGGAAGAAGAGGCGGTGTTCGAGCTGGGATCTCCCGAAGATATCGCAAGGGAGATTACGCTTAACCTCCCTCTCCCCACCCTCATGAAACAAAAGTACAAACGGGGAAATCCACGGAAGGGGTGGGAGATTGCACTCCTCTGCCTCGGCTCTCCCGTTTGGCTCCCTTTGGCACTGGCCGCAATCGTGCTCGCGTTTGTCCTGTACGCCCTTATTTGGGCGAGCGTTGCCGTCCTTTGGGCTGCAGACGTCGCACTCGCGGCAACGAGCCTCGGCTGCTTACTTGCCGCCTTCCCCTTATTATTCTCTTCTCTTTCCAATGCCCTTTTCGATTTCGGGCTCGGATTCCTGTGCGCAGGCATTTGCGCAATCGTTTTTTTCGGGTGCCTGAAATGGAGCAAACGGACCTATCAAGCGAATCTATGTCTTCTCAAAAAAATTAAATCCAAAATCATCAGGAGGGATGAACATCATGAGTAAATTAACCAAAACTCTTCTCACGTTTTTTCTCGGCATAATTGCACTCGGGGTAGCGTTCATTGGCTTTTCCTTTGTATTAAACGCAAATCGCAATGAACCGCAAACCATTACGTGCAACTTGGTAGAACCGTTCACGAATATTTTCCTCGACGTAAACGAAGAATCCGTTTCCATACTTCCTACAACGAGCGAAACCGGTTACGTCACCTACGAAAAAACGGACAAAATCACCTATTCCGTCCAAATCAAAAACGGAGCGTTACATATCTCCGTACAAGACGGACGCAGTTGGTTCGATTATGTCGGCATTCATTTCGGCACTCGAAAGGTGGAGCTCCGTTTGCCTCAAACAGCTTATGAAAGTCTGTCCGTGACGACTTCCAGCGGCGATATTACATGCGACGAAGGACTCGCCTTCGCCAACGTCAAGCTTTGCTCGACCAGCGGAAAGATCGACTTCCGTTCTACGGCATCCGACAAGGTAACCGCCAACAGCATGAGCGGAAGTATTACAATCGCGAATTTTCAGAACGCACAAATCAAGGCAGAATCGACCAGCGGAAAAATCGTCTGCAAAAGCGGAAACGCCGAGTTTGTCACCCTCTGTTCCACTTCGGGAAGCGTTGTATTGGAAAACGTATTGGCAAGCGAAAGCATCCACGTTGAAACGAAAAGCGGCAACATTTCGCTGGATCGTTGCGACGGCGAATCGCTGATTTTGAAAAGCACGTCCGGCTCCATTCGAGGCACGTTGCTTTCCGAGAAAAATTTTCAAGCAACAAGCAGCAGCGGCTCTATCCGCATCCCCACGCCGAACGCTTCCGCCGGAATTTGCAAAATCAGCACGACGAGCGGCAGCATTCACATGGAAATTGAAAAATAATCCATAAAAATCATAAAACAGATTTTGGGAAGATTCCCGTTAAACGGAAAACCCGAATGCGGAACAAAATTCTTTTCTCTTAAAAAAAATTTATATAAATGCAGCAGCCCGTGGATTTTTCCACGGGCTGCGTCTTTATTCTGCTTTCACAAAATTTTCTTTGCCTACGCCGCAAAGTTCACAAGCAAAGGTATCGGGCAAGTCTTCAAACTTCGTTCCGGGCGCAACACCCTGTTCGGGCGCGCCCTTTTCCTCGTCGTACGTCCAACCGCACACTTCACAAATATACTTCATGGTCTCCTCCTTTTATTAATATAATTCCTCGGCGAGCAGTTCCACCTGCGCGCGACTTTCTTCATTCAGCGCCGAAAGAATTTTCACCGAATGTTCGGTAAATTGCAAGTTTTTACACTTCTCCAACATCCCTTTCATCACCCGAGCCGCCACGGGCGCCCAGCTTCCGTTTTCAATCAATCCGATCGTTCGATTTTGATAATTATGCCCTACCAGATGTGAGATGAACTCCTGCATAAAGGGGAAAATTTCCCCGTTGTACGTCGTCGTGGCAAGCACAAGCTTTCCGTAGCGGAAGGCATCCTCCACCGCTTCCGACATATCCGAACGAGCAAGATCGGTAAGCACCACTTTGGAACAACCTTTCTCTTGCAGTTTGCTCGCCAAAAGTTCCGCCGCCTTTTTCGTGTTTCCGTACACGGACGTATATGCAATGAATACGCCGTCGCTCTCCACGCCGTACCCAGACCAAATATCATAAAGACGCAGATAATCTTCTAAATTTTCCGAAAGCACGGGACCGTGAAGCGGGCAAATCCGTTCTATCTCGCAGACGGACAATTTTTTCAGCAACGCCTGCACCTGAACGCCGTATTTTCCTACGATTCCGAAATAGTAGCGCCGCGCTTCGCACGCCCAATCCTCCTCGATATCCAATGCCCCGAATTTTCCAAACGCATCGGCGGAAAAGAGAGTCTTTTCCGTCTTATCATAGGTCATGATCACCTCAGGCCAATGTACCATGGGTGCATTGAAAAAGACAAGCTCGTGTTTACCGAGGTTCAACACGTCCCCTTCGTTCACCGCGATTCGATTCTCCGAAACCTCGATTCCGAAAAAGTTTTTCATCATCGCAAACGCTTTGGACGATGCGACGAGCCGTGCACTCGGATAAGCCTTTATAAAAGCAAGGATATTCGCGGAATGATCAGGCTCCATATGCTGCACGATGAGATAGTCCGGCGTTCTTCCCTGCAAAGCGTTTTGCAAATTATCCAACCATTCTTTCTCAAACCGTCCGTCCACCGTATCGAATACGGCAATCTTTTCATCCATGATCACATAAGAGTTGTACGCCATACCGTTAGGCACTTCGTACTGCCCTTCGAACAAATCGATTTCATGATCGTTGACACCTATATATTGTATGTCTTTCGTTATTTTCATTTGAAATTCCCTCACGTTTTTCTTATTTCTTCACATTCTTAAACATAGAACGAAGTTTTTTTACCAATTCTTCCTCTTTCGAGTCCTTTATTTGTGTCGACGACGTTTTCGCCGCGTTTGCAGACGCACTTGTTTTTCTTTTCACGATCGGTGCGGGCGCATCCTTCACTCTTTTCATCACGATCGCGCTGCGACTCGGCAAATAACACTTAAACCCGTACCAACCGCCAGGCGTTGCCTTCGCCTCATACGAGATATTACCGTCCACTCTGCCAAATCCGCCGAATTTTTCGTCGTCCGAAGTAAGTGCGACGGCGTACGTCCCTCCTTCTCCGACAGGCACGAAATATCCGTCGAAACAACGTTCCGGGTGGAAATTGAAGATAAACACAAATTTCCCTTTGGTATAGATTAAAATTTTATCTTGTTGGTGCATCCAACGATTCACCGCAGACATGGGTAGAAGTTTTTCATTTTTCAACAAAGCGATCATTGCCTTATCGAACTCGTTCAACCCCATATAGCGAAGGTTCGGATCGTCCACCAAGCTCCATTGACGGCGACAATAATGATAACTCCAATCGTTCCCCT
>CAZRAS010000064.1:0-5990 GCA_964598045.1 uncultured Clostridia bacterium
TATCGTCGTGTACGTTTACGGACTCTACGACGTCCATATTGAACCCGTACTTATCCAATTGCTCTTTTACTTTGGCAATTTCTTCCACTTCCCAAACTTCGCCGGGCATCTTATCGTGCAATGCCCAAACGATACCGCTTACTCCCGGAATCTGTTTGATGTCCTGTAAACTGATTTTGTCATTCCCCTCGCCATACCAGCGAAACGTCATTTGCATCGGCATATTTTCCTCTCCTTTTTCTTTTACAAGCTTATTATAGCACTATTTATTTGATTTTGCAACCGAATTGCAATTGCAAAAATAATCGAATTGCATTGCAAAAATCACTTTATCGTCAATCGAGTAGTTTTTGAGGCTTTTTGATTCGATTGAGTTCCTTATTAAAACGTAGCAGCTCTTCGTTGGTAAAGGAAAGATTGAACATTCCCATCATGCCGGTTAAACGAAGCACGGTGAATCCGCCCACCATTCTCTTCATCTCCTCGTTCAAATCAAAATCTATCCCATTGCGCTCGTCTTTACCGCCCTTCGTTTTCTTGATTTTTAAGAAGGTTTTAAGCAACCAAAGCCGCCCGCGGAAACTTGCCGAAATATCGGAAATTCGATCGTTCAACGAATACATGCCTTTCGGAGATTCCACTTCAAACCAGTTAAGAACCGCATTTCTCTCTTTAAAAACGTAGGTCTGGTTCGGCGTTTCCACCTTGCGAATCCGGCTCTCGTCGCGGCATTCGCCTGCCACCGCCAAAAGCTCGCTCTCTCCTATGTTCGGCACGTCGAAAGTGAAAAAGCGCGTATGACTTTGCTTGCGCCCGAGGCTTTTCCCGTTGACAAACAGTTCCACTTCGGGTTGATTGGAATAGAGAGTAACTTTGGTCACTTCCTCCACTCTATCCACGTATCGTTTTCCGCAAAGATGCACGAACGGCTCCTCTGAGAGCCATGCTTTATAGGCGTAAAACGCGTCCTTTTTATATTTTCTGTCAAAGGTGACGAGACCTTTATGATTCTGTCCGTTCTCCCCCCCTTCCTCGCGAGCGTCCGCGCCGAAGTCAAACATATTCCATACGTACGTCGCCCAAAGATATTTTCTTGTAAACAGCTGCTTGATCAGCTCCTCGTGATAACGGGCTTGATATTCCTCCGTGTAATCTCCCTGTGTGGGCGTGGAGGTATGCCAATCGAGTCCCTCGCAACCATATTCGGACACGCCGATCGGCTTATCGGGATATCGTTCGTGAAATTGATCGAACCAAGGTCCGTTCATCGACGTATCGCCGCCGTACCACCCGAAATAATGATTGTACGCAAGCACGTCGGGAATCTGTACATACGGTTCGTCCACCCCGCAAGAGGAGAAACACGCCATCGTCGTTAAACGGGTTTTGTCCATACCATGTACAAGATCGTTTAATTTTAGATGATTCTTAATCAAATCGGGATCTTTCGCTCCGCCCATCGTAATTTCGTTGGAAAGCCCCCAAACGACGATGGAAGGATGATTGTAATTTTGAATTACCAACTCCTTCATCTGCAAAATCGTATTCTCGACGCCGTTAGGTAAATGTCTGGAAATATAAGGAATTTCCGCCCAAACGATCAACCCTTTCTCATCGCACAAATCATAGAAATATTGATCATGTTGATAGTGTGCCAACCGCACCGTCGTCGCCCCCAACTCCATGATCAAATCGATATCCTCGCGATGATGTTCGGGCAAGAGTGCATTGCCGATTCCCCATCTGTCCTGATGACGGGAAACGCCGTGCAGAGGATATTCTTCCCCATTCAACAAAAATCCCTTTTGCGGATGAATTTCAAACGTCCTGCACCCGAATCGCACGCATACGGAATCCAAAATCACTCCACCACGTATGAGTTCAACTCCCAATCGATAAAGATACGGATCCTTTCGTCCCTTCCAAAGCCGAACGTTTTCAATCGTCAATTTTGCCTTCTTTTCCGCGGAGGTCACCTGCGTAAGCGCATTTCCCTCCCCGTCGTAAATCGTATAAACGAGTTCGTCCCCCTCCTGCAAATTGCTCACGTACGCCTTCACTCGCACGAGGGCGTTTTCCCCTTGTACGACGGGCGTAATCGCAACCCCGGGGGTACCGAAATATTCCAAATCAAAATGAGTATGCGGAACGCAAATCAGCTTCACGTCCCGATATAAGCCGCCGTAAAAAGTAAAATCCGCCCTTTGAGGATACACGCTGTCGTTGGGCGCATTGTTCACGAGAATGGCAATTTCATTATCCTCGAGCAAATACTCGCTGAGATTGACTCGCCAAGTGGAATATCCGCCGTCGTGATGCGCAACCGCTTTCCTGTTTACGTATACGTCCGCAGAAGAGTTCGCCCCGCGAATTTCCAAATAACATTCCGTTCCTTCGGGTAACTCGGATTTGCGCAACGCCTTTTTATACAGACAATCGCCACGGAAATAATCATTGCCGCCGTCCTGTCCGTCCGTGGCATTCCACGTATGGGGCAACGTAATCCCCTCCCCGTCTTCCACCACCGAGACGTCCCCCGTCCCCTTATAAAAGAGCCAGTTTTCATTCCAGTTGATGACCGTTCTCATTCTTCCTCCAAAACACGTAATATAAGAGAATAGGATTCATTATACTCTACCGATAAATATTATACCTTATATTTGCCCCTCTGTCAAGAGTTTATAAAATTTTTTCCATTCCCTCCCGCGAATATCTGCAAGATATTCTAAAAAAATCCTAAAAATATTGTAGAAACTCTCATTTTTTGTAAACTATTCCAAAGCATCTAACTAAAATGTCTTTGGGGAAGGCATTCTTTATTTCTTCCCCCTCCAGTCATTGGTCCCTTCTATTTTTCTTCCTCTCGATATATGCGATTGTTGAGTTTTCTATACAACCGTTCATTCGACGTGCGCTTTTGTTTTCCGCGAATCAAAACAAAAACGATCCCCGTCCTCAAGCGGAAATCGTCTTTATTCGTCTCATACCTACCCCTTTCATTTTCGAAAATGTACTTGTTTTATTTCGCAAATCACATTCGAAAAAATATTTCTCCGGCACAATCGCTTATTCAAGATCCGATCGAATCGCCCAACGCATTTTCGTCGATTTTGCGCGGCTATTCCGCACGCACTCCTCCCCCGTCGGACGAATGACGTCACGAGCCACTTCGCTGTACACACCCAGCCGTTGAAAGGCTTGAAACGCCTTCTTAACCAGTCGATCCTCTCCCGAATGGAAGGTTAAAATCGCCACTCTCCCGCCCGGTGCCAAAACGTCGGGGAGCTTTTCCAAAAAGGCGTACAACACGTCGAATTCGCTGTTAATTTCAATTCGAAGGGCTTGAAAACATCGCTGACAGGACTTTTTCACCCCTTCCTTTTGTTCTCCTTTCGGCAAGAAAGAAAGTGCCTCTGCAATGCAATCGCGAAATTGCGTAGTCGTCTCGATGGGCTTCCCCATATACCGCCACTTCATGACGTTGGCGGCAATTTTCTCAGCGTGCGGCTCGTCGGCATTTTCAATCAGCATATGCTCGATTTCCGCACGTGTAAGCGATGCAAGACGCTCCGCTCCGCTTTCCCCCTTTTCGGGATTAAGCCGCAAATCGAGCGGTCCTTCCGTCTTGTAAGAAAAGCCGCGTTTAGGATCGTCGATCTGCATGGAGCTCACCCCTAAATCCGCCAAAATAAAGTCGAACTTGCCACCCATGTCTGCGGCGACTTTGTCAACGTCGGCAAAATTCTGCAAACGACGGGTAAAAATATCCTCCCCGTATCCGAGATCGCGCAGACGTTTTTCCGTTTTCGCCGATTCGATCGGATCCACGTCCAATCCGTAAATATGTCCTTGCCCCTGCAATTTTTCAAGCATCGCACGCGTATGTCCGCCATACCCAAGCGTAGCGTCCAACCCGATTTGTCCCGGCTGAATATTCAAAAAATCGAGAATTTCCTGCACCATGATTGAAATGTGCATACCGGCAGGCGTATGTCCTTTTTCAATGATACGCTGTACGTCTGCCGCGTACTTTTCGGGATTAAGCTCTTTATATTTTTCTTCAAAACGTTTCGGATGCGTGCCCGAATATCGCACTCTGCGCTTATGCGGAATTTGTTCGTTTTCCATCGTTCACCTCATTCTGTTCCTATTCTACTCTTACGCCCCCCGCGGGCGCTGCCGTTTTTTCCTTTTTCTTCATTTTTTGTCCTATTTTTCCACAGAAATAAATCGTGAAAAAGCCGAGCACACACATTCCGTTAAAGGCAAAAAACACCAACATTTGCACAATCGGATAGAGCTTGAAAGGCCCGATCTTCCATTGAATATCGAACAACGCCCCCACCCAGGGCAACAATCCTTGTGCCGCGCTTTTATCGAACATAAACAAAAAATTATTTTTGAAATAATCGTTATCCGTCTGATAATAGATTCCGTTACAGAGCGTTCCCAATACCCATGCTATGGAAAAATAAATAGCAAACCCGATCAAGAAATGCTTGATATCTTTTATTTGCAGCGGTTGAAACTCTTTAAGAAGCAAGCACAAAATCGGCACGGTGATCAATTTGGAATGTTCCAAGATATAATGTACGTTCCAAAAATAACCGATCCCCTTATTCTCCACGTCTAAAACGATCATCGCAAGCAACGCGCCCACCACGTTCACGATAATGGCGAAATGGAACAATTTCTCGCTTTTCAAAATCAAAAGAACCAGCAGCAAATACGACCCGATATTGCACAGCTGCAACGGGAATTTCTGCACTCTGATCTCCCCGATCGCCGTAAAGACTTGATTAAATTGAAAAAGCAAACTGATCGACATGACAATCAAGAGCATTCTTTTCACTTCCCGAGGTTTATCTCGGAATAAGAAATACAACACGACGACCTCCGCCGTCATCCACAAGAATACAAGCAGATGGGTCCAGGAAAAACGCCTGAATACAAGCTCCGTATAGCCAATATAGTATTGCGGCGTATACGCGGAAATCGAAAGCACCGTCAATCCTGCCACCACAAGTAAAAACGGAAGAGCTTCCCCTTTCTCGAATTTCAAATCTTTACGATTTTTCAAGAGGAAGAATAAAAGTCCGATCTGCAAAAGACATAACAAAGCAAAAAGAATACTTCTAAACCTTTCGTCGATCAAAAACGCTTTGAATTCCTCGCTGAAAAAGCGAATGGTACGAATTCCTCTCCCGTTTTCCGATGTCAACGATTGAATAATCACCGAATAGGAATAGGCGTACAGCAAACTCGCAGGCAAACAAAAATAAGCCGCAACCTTATTCAAGCATTTATTATCGTTTCAAGCATTTATTATCGTAAAACGCGACGAGCGGAATAACGATGACGCAAGCGCCATTCAGCCAACGGACGGTGTTTTCATAAACGGCGTTCATACCGGCAAGCGTTTCCTCCGATTTTGAAAGGGCAAATCCATCCGGCAAAAACAAATTCATAAACATGAGAAGAAATAAGCCACGGCGAGTATTTTCATCACGCGGCTATATTTTTCCCCGTGAAAATCCGCCTTTTTCATAAACTTCAAATAGGCAAAGCCACCGAAAATCGTCAGCAAAGCAATTGAAAACAAAAGATAAAAGAGCATAATGTCACCCTTGTGCAAATCGAGATTTTATTTAGGCGTCTCTTCCGCTCGCCCTATCTACACTCGTTTTCCTTATTTTCTATTATACCTTATCCCCATAAGAAAGTCAACCGCTTAAAAGAAAATCAAAAAAATAAATAAATTCCAAAAAATCACGCAAAAACAGTTGACAAAAACAAAAAAAAATTCTATACTATATAAGCATTTCAATTGAGATGCACTGTTAGCTCAACTGGATAGAGCGTTGGTCTACGGAACCAAAGGCTAGGAGTTCGAACCTCTTACGGTGCACCAGGAAGCATCCCTCACGATTGTGTCGTGAGGGGTGTTTTCTCTGTACTGTGAAAGTCACTTGAAATCCTAAATATATAGG
>CAZRAS010000065.1:0-5964 GCA_964598045.1 uncultured Clostridia bacterium
CGTGTTCCATGGATTCTCTAAGTCCTTTTTCAACGGCGGGGAAGTAGTTCTTAGGCACGGCGCCGCCGACCACTTCTTCTTCGAAGACGAATTCTTCTTCGCAAGGGGAGAAACGGATCTTACAATGTCCGTATTGACCGTGACCGCCCGATTGTTTTTTATGTTTGCCTTCCGCTTCCGCCGTGCCGCGAATGGTTTCACGGTATGCGATTTTGCATTCGGAGAGTTTCATATCCACGCCGTAACGTGCCTTCACCTTCTTTGCGAGAACTTCGAGTTGCACGTCGCCCTGACCGCCGATGACCATTTCACCCGTATCCGAGCTCTTTTCGATGGAGAAGGTATAGTCTTCTTCTTTGAGCTTGGCAAGCCCTGCAAACACCTTGTCTTCTTCTCCTTTCTTTTCGGCGGAAACAGCCATAAAGAGGGTGGGCTTCGGGAAATGAATGGGGGTGAGTTTTACTTTAGCGGTTACGTCGCAAAGGGTGTCGCCCGTGTTGGTGTTGCCGAGCTTATTTACCGCACCGATGTCGCCGCAAGCCAGTTCGTCTACGGGTTCCATCTTCTTTCCTCGAAGGGCATAGATTTGTCCGATACGTTCTTCGCATTCGGTATTGGCGTTCCAAACGGTCGAGCCGCTTCTCAAAACGCCTCTGAAATTCTTTAAATAGCTAAGCTTTCCGGAGAACGGATCGATTACGGTTTTGAATACTTGTGCCGCGAAAGGTGCGTCTTTATCCGTACGGACGTTGACCATTTCACCCTTTTCGTTGGTGGCGAGGGTGTTGATACGTTCGCGCGCTCTGGGCATATACGTGACGATTTCGTTTAACAGGTTGATGACGCCGCGGTTCGTCAAGGCAGAGCCTGCCATGACGGGAATGGTGTTGACGGATGCGATCCCGAGACGAATGCCGTGAATGGTTTCTTCACGAGTCAAATCGCCCGTTTCAAAGTATTTATCAAGCAACGTTTCGTCGTTTTCGGCAGCCGTTTCCATAAGGGACGCCTTCATTTCTTCCACTTGATCTTTCATGTTCTCGGGGATGGGAATTTCCTGAGGCCCGCCTTCTTTGAAGAGGTACGCCTTTTCTTGAAGCGCGTTGATGCAACCTTGCATCTTGTTGCCTTCCATGATCGGGATTTGAATGGGGGCGAGCTTGCCGGCGTATTTTGCTCTCAGTGCCTGTACGGTGCCGAGGTAGTCTGCGTTGTCTTTATCCATGCCGTTGATGAAAATGATAAGCGGTTTGCCGAGTTTTAAGCAATAATCCACGATGGATTCTGCCCCGATGGGGAGGACGCCGTTTGCGCCGATGACGAGACAAGCACCGCCTGCTGCGCGCAGACCTTCGTTGCGTTCCCCTTCAAAATCGTAATAACCGGGTAAATCGAGCAAATTGATTTTTACATCCTTCCACATCAAATAGGAACAGGACGTATAAACGGACATTTTTTTGGCTTTTTCAAGTTCGTCGTAGTCGGATACCGTCGTGCCTTCGGGAACTTTGCCCATACGGTCGATTGCGCCGCCGTTAAAGAGCATTGCTTCACAAAGCGTCGTTTTGCCTTCACCGCTGTGACCCACAATCGCAATGTTGCGAATACTTTCAAAATTGTTCATAATAGGAGACCCCCTTGGGTAAACGAAATTTTATCGGCTTATATGAGTGGAATGGGCGGCTTCTCTCGCGCCGTTATTTCCGTATGACCGATAATTGCATCTATTATAGTATATTTTAAAGCATTTTTCAAGGGGTTTTACGAAAATTTTTTCCAAAAAAGTAAATTTTTTTTCAAATCGGTCGGAAGGTGAAAAAAATAAGGGAAAACACTCTGTTTTGTACAGAGAAAAATCCCCGTTTGTTTTTTGAAAGAGCTTGACAAACGTACGTGAAATATATATAATGATAGGGGTAAGGTAAGAATTATGGATAGAATTTATCTCGATCATGCGGCAACGACGCCGTTGGATCCTCAAGTACTTGAAAAAATGATGCCCTATTTCACCGATGTGTTCGGAAACGCGGACTCTCCTCACGCATTCGGCAGAAAGGCAGTGGGCGCGGTGGACGACGCACGCGATCGTGTTGCTGCCCTTCTCGGCGTGAAACCGAGTGAGGTGTATTTCACTTCGGGTGGGACGGAAGCGGATAACTGGGCGGTCGTCGGCGGTGCATACGCGCAAAAAACGAAGGGAAAGTCTCACGTAATCGTGTCTGCAATCGAGCATCACGCCGTGTTTTATGCGGCGGGAAAGCTTGAAAAGGAAGGTTTTTCCGTTACCTATCTTCCTGTGAATGAAGAGGGTAGGGTTGAGGTGAGCGCGCTTAAAGAGGCGATTACCGACGAGACGGGGTTGGTTGCCGTGATGGCGGTCAACAACGAAACGGGCGTGATTCAACCGGTGCGAGAACTTGCGCAAGTCGCGCACGAATACGGTGCACTCTTTTTTGCGGACGGCGTACAGGCGGCTCCTTATATGCCTTTGCTCGTCAAGGAATGGGGGGTGGATATGCTTTCCTTCTCTTCACATAAATTTTACGGACCTAAAGGCTGCGGCGTTTTGTATCTTAAAAGCGGCGTAAAGGTGGAGCGGTTCGTTGGCGGCGGTGAGCAGGAACGAGGGCTTCGAGGGGGGACGACCAACGTCCCTTGCGTGGTGGGGCTTTCGGAAGCGTACGCGCAAAACGTAAGAGGCATGGTTGCGTCGAACGAGAAAATCAAGCGGTTATCGGCTCTTTTTTTACAAGGGATTTCCAAGTTGCAAGGGATTCGTATGAACGGGTGTGGAGAGAAATTGCCCGGGGTGCTGAATCTGCGCGTGGAAGGAGTCAACAACGTGGATCTTCTTTATAAACTTGATCTCCAAGGCATTTGTATTGCGGTGGGTTCTGCTTGTGCAAGCGGTTCTATCGATCCCAGCCATGTATTAATTGCGATGGGTTTGACGGAAAGAGAGGCACGTGAGTGCGTCCGTATCAGTTTCGGCAGGGACAATACGGAGGCGGAAGTGCAAAAAGCGGCGGAGATTTTTACCGAAACTGTGGAAAACTTGCGTAAATTTTGAAAAATGAAGGCGTATCTTCTTTACTATTTTTTGAACTTGTGGTATAATGAAGATACTTTCAAAAATCGGAGGTAAGAAAAATGGCACACGTAATTACTGATGAATGCTTGGCTTGCGGCGCTTGCGCGGATACCTGCCCTGTGGGAGCAATCGCAATGGATGACGAAAAGGGCATTTACGTAATCAATGACGAATGCGTTGATTGCGGTGCTTGCGAAGACGGTTGCCCTGTCGGCGCTATCAAAGCAGAATAATAGCAATGAAAAAGACATTTCGCGCGGGACTGTTTCAGTTCCGCGCGAATGCTTTTATGTTCTTCGATTATGTGAAACCTCTTTTGGAATGCGGGGTTGAAGTCATGAAGACGAAAAGAAAAGCCGTCGATTTTCGGGAAGAAAAATCGACGGCTCTCTTTCTACAATTATCGGATTTCCGTTGTAGGATTTACTTGCCGGAGGGAATGTTCGGCACGCTCTTTCAACACGCCGATTTTCTTGCTCCAAGACAGCAACAGTTTTTCGATAAGCCCCAAAAGAAGCACATCAAACCCAAACAGATGTAACCAGATGATCACTTTTGCTTTCATAAACGTTCCTCCTGTTCTTCGCGGAAGACGGGACTGTTTGGGTGGAAACGGGTTCGCACAACTAGTATAACATACTTTTTATGTTTGTCAACCCTTCCCCGTCACCTTTTTTGCGAAAATTAAAACATTTGTTTGATTTTTCTTGACTTTTTAAGGCGAGTACAGTATACTTAATTATAAGAAAGAAAAGAAAAACGGAAGAAAATTGATATGATCATTCTTGGAATCGATCCCGGGATTGCGACCTTGGGGTACGGTGTAATTGAAAAGGACGATCGGGGCGGATTTCGCGCGATTGACTGTGGGGTGGTGACGACGCCTAAGGAAGAGGGGCTTCCCGTCCGTCTTGCCATGCTCGAGGAGGGGGTCGCCAAAATTTTGGATACCTTTCACCCCGATGAAGTGGCGATGGAAGAGCTTTTTTTTACGAAAAACATTACGACGGGTATTGCTGTGGCACATGCCAGAGGGGTTGCTTTGTTGACTTGCGTCAAAGCTTGCGGCAGACTGTACGAATATACGCCCATGCAGATTAAACAGGCGATCACGGGCTACGGTAGGGCAGACAAAAAGCAAATTCAAGCCACGGTTGCTTCCATTTTGAAACTCCCCTTCATCCCAAAGCCCGACGACGCGGCAGACGCCTTGGCAATTGCGCTTTGTCACGGGTTTGCAGGTCGCATGGGGGAACTCTTCGTCGTAAATAACATGACGAGAACAAAAGGGAAGAATACGGCGCCGGCAACTGCCTATCAAGAACTTATGGCGGCAGGCGCAAAGGCTTCCAAACGAAGCAAGTCGTCACAGGGATTTTCGTCCGCACAGAGTGTTTCCGCCCTGCAAAACGCAACGGGCGTTTCGGGTATTACGGGAGTGGGACGAGCGTCCGTTCGAACGGTTTTCTCTAAAGCGACGGCGCCAAGTAAGAGTTCAACGAAGAAAACAGAGAAGTGAGAGGTGGAGAAATGATTGCATATTTGAGAGGAAAAGTGTTGACGACGACGTCGGAAACAGCGATTATCGATATCGGCGGCGTAGGGTATGAAGTGTATTGTTCCAGCGGTGCTTTTCGTAAGATTACGGTGGGACAGTACGTGGAGCTGTACACCTATTTACAGGTGAAAGAAGACGGCATGACGTTGTTCGGGTTTGAGAGCACGAAAGAAAAGGAGCTCTTTTTGAAACTCACTTCGGTATCGGGGGTGGGACCTAAGCTCGGTATTGCGGTGTTGTCCGCGTTGAGCGGAGAGGAGTTCGCGCGCGTGATTGCGACGACGGACGTCAAGCGGCTCAGCTCTGTGAAGGGGTTAGGAAAAAAGACTGCGGAGAAGATTATGTTGGAACTGCACGGGAAAATTTCCGCGGCGGAAGTTATGAGTGCGAGCGGCGATCCCCTTTCGAACGCCGTGTCTGCGTCTGCGACGAAATTGTCGGCGGCGGACGAAGAGGCTGTGACGGCGTTGATGGGATTGGGATTTACGCGTGCCGAGAGCGCGCAGGCGGTGAAGAAAGCACGAGAAAATGGCGCGCAGACGGTGGAGGAAGTGATCATGAAGGCACTTCAAGGAGGTGTTTAAGGCTTCCGTAGGCGACGCATGTCGAATAATGGCTCCCTTTGCGAAAGGGAGTTTTTTTCTTACAATATTTTTGTCGGGGAATCGTCAACTTTTTTGAAATTGCTATTGATATTTGCGGGGAAATATGGTATAATAATTTTGCCTAAACTGTGAGAACGGGGTAAGTTTTCAAAAAATCGCCCGTCCAAGGAGGAACGTTGATGATAGAACGTATTACAAACAGAATGATTGAAATCGATCCCGGACTTGCTCCCTTTAAGAAGGATTTGGAACTTCGTACCGAGCTCTATCTGCAAAAGAGAAAGGAAATTCTCGGAAATCAAAAATCTCTGTCGCAGATAGCCAACGGGTATATGCATTTCGGCTTTCATCGCATGCCTGAAGGGTGGGTATACCGAGAATGGGCGCCTGCTGCGGAGGCGATGTATTTGACGGGGGATTTCAATAATTGGAATACTCGCAGTCATCCGATGGAAAAAAAGGCGGGGGGCGAATTCGTCATATTTTTGCAAGGGAAAGATGCGCTGCGCGTGGGACAAAAGGTGCAGGCGATCGTCATTCACGAAGGAAAAGAGCTTCGCCGTATTCCATTGTACGCTACGCGCGTGGTACAGGATCCTACCACCTATCTTTGGTGTGCGGAGATCGAGGAGACGTATCGCGAATTTCCGTGGACGGATCAAGGTTTCCGCCCCGAGGAGACTCCTTTTATTTATGAATGTCATATCGGC
>CAZRAS010000066.1:0-5922 GCA_964598045.1 uncultured Clostridia bacterium
CTCTTCGCCCCCTTCCGCGACCGCTTTTGCTAAATTTTTAGCAAGCGTCCCGAAATTGCGGCTACTGTCATACACGTAGTCCAAACATTTGTGAGGAACGCCAAGTTCCGCCACAGTTTGGTAGGAAGCGGTGCGTGCCGTACGAACGAAAATAGGCGTCCCTTTTTTTGCGGCTTGCAAAATGATTTCCTCTCCTCGTTTCGTCAAATCTCCTTTTTGTACGCCAAGACCTATCACCGTAATCATCGTTTTTTCTCCAATACGTTTATTCCTTTTCCCTTAGCCTTTCGCGCATACGCGACGAGGGAGAAGCTACCTTTAAATTATACAACAAATTCAAGAAAAAAGCAACTGCGTACGCAATATTTGTTGCATATGCCAGTCCGAAAACGGAAATTGCGGAATCTCGCAGCCAAAAAAGATAAAGCAACGTTTTGACCGCCATCGCGACCGCCATAGAGATTGCCGCGTATTGCGGTTTGCCTTGCGCAGTCAAACACGCCGACAACGTCTGCACCCCCGACAGCGTCATCGCACTCACCGAAAACGCCCTAATCAACCCGATCAACGTTTCCAGTTCCTCTCCCCCCAAGTTTCGGAAGATCATCTTCGCCGTAGGCTCCGAAAACAAATACAATCCAACCGCACTTCCCCCTCCGATCAGCAAGGTCAACGCCAAAGCCGCCAACACCCGACGTCGTTTTCCTTCCGTCGCCGTCGCCACGCTCGGCACACTCGCCGCCGCAATACCGTAGCACACCGATACAGGCAAATTCACCACCGTCACCGCACCCCCCGAAAATAAACCGAACAACGTCACGGCATCGTTTGCATACGCACTCAACAAGCGCGGCACCAATACGCTGTCCACAAGTCCTGACAACGGCAACAAAATCGAACTTAACGTGACGGGAATACTCAGCCGCAAAACGGCGCTCATCGAAACCCTGCCCCCTACCCTTTCTACGTTTTCTCTCTTTTCACGCCGATAGAGTGCCACCATAATTACGAGCGTCACGACCTCGGACACCGACACGGCGAAAAGAAGACCGACCACCGCTTTTACGACGTTGTCACGAAAAATATAGGCGAGCGGCAACCCGACGCTCACCTTGACAAGCTGTTCCGTCACCTCCGAAAGCGCCGTCGGAAACATATGATTCCGACCTTGGAACCATCCGCGAAAGACGGAAATCGCCGACACCGACAAAACCGAGGGCGCCAACGCATAGTATCCGTGCAACACTTCTTCGCTCCCCTGCATACGAGCCAACCATGGTGCCGCCAACGCCATAATCACCGTTCCCGTTACCCCGATAAGCACGAACAATTTCATCGCCGTTTTGAGTATCGAACGATCGTCTTCCCCGTGCGAGATTCGCTCGGCGGTAAGTTTGGCGACCGAAGAGGGAATCCCCGTCGCCGACACCGTCAACAAAAGACAGTAGACGGGATAAACGAGCTGATACAACCCCAGTCCCTTGCCACCGATGAGATTGGTAAGCGGAATCCGATAGAGCGCCCCGATCACCTTTGCCATAAAGCCACCCGCGGCAATCCACGCCGCTCCTTTGAGAAACGAGCCTTTTTTAGTCCGTACTTGCATCCTGCCCCTCCCCTTTCCCTATCCTGTGCAATTCCTGCGAATTTTATAAAGCAAAAAACGACGGGGAACCGCCGTTTTTCACTCGCCACGTCCATGGCATGCTCTTTTATAATTCAACGCGTACACGGTACGCACTTTTAATCGTTCAACCTAACAATACGTCGCATAACAGCATCAAGCAAAAACCGATCAAAAGGGAGTACGTAGCCCCCCGTTCCGATCCGTGCGCATGCGTTTCGGGAATCATCTCGTCGCTGATTACATACAACATCGTGCCGCCGGCAAACGCCAACATAAAGGGTAAAATCGCCGTGGAAATGCTCACCGCAAAATAGCCGATGAAGGTGCCGACAACTTCCACCAACCCCGTCAACACCGCGTATAAAAAGGTCTTTTTAGAGCTTACGCCTGCCGCCAGCATCGGCGCAATGATGACCATGCCTTCGGGAATATTTTGCAATGCGATTCCCCCTGCAATCAAAAAAGCCTCTGCCGTATTTCCTGCGCCAAACCCGACACCTGCCGCAATCCCTTCGGGCAAATTGTGAATGGCGATGGCAAGCACGAACAATAACACCTTATTGAGCTTTTCATTGTTTTCATGTTTTTCAATGTCGGGAGACGCCAATTTGTGCAAATGCGGAACCAGTCTATCCATAAAATTCAAACAAATCGCGCCCGTAAAAATACCCGCGATCGTCATCAAGAGTGCCCATCCTACGCCAAAATCCATGCCATACTCGAGGGAAGGCATAATCAATCCGAGTATCGCCGCGGCAAGCATGACACCTGCCGCAAACGCGAGCACGATATCGCTGAATTTATGCGACGCTTTACGGAATATAAATCCGATCCCCGCGCCGAGAACGGTCGCTCCGCCCACGCCGAGTGCCGTCAATAATACGATTTCCATATCTCATCCTCTGTCTATAATTGTTGCAAGGTGTAAACCCGTCTATATTTATTATATCCCGTTTTTCGTTTTTTTTGTCAACCTTATACGAATAACACAAATACACCTTTACACGACAAACTTACCATATACCGCATACGTCCTCCGCCCCTTTCGAAAAGCACAAAGGCGAAACAAATTACGACTTTCCTTTTATTTCATCGCATACATGGTATAGCCCAATTTATATTTCATTCGTGAATGATAACACTTACGTTATATCTTTGTGCCAACGCTTCCACGTCCGCCTGCGTAATATATCCCATCAATTCCGTCACCTTTCTTCCGCGCGGATTGATATAGGTGACGTAGACGCAGTCGGGCACGACGCAATACTCCGCAAGATTGAGCCAAGCCTCCTTGGTTTTTATAGGGAAAAATTCAAACCCGATCAACGCTTTATACGGCATTTTTATAGAGCCGCGGTTATTGAGTTTCGGATATCGAATTTCCAGTCCCCCTTCGATTTCGCGCAGATAATACCTTTCCGATTTTGAAAAGAGGAATGCAAATAACACGCACACCCCGTACGCCATTACGATGGTCAACGTCAAAATCAGCAAAAAGACATGATAGAACGCAATGGTCAAGCCCAAAAAAAGCAAAAATGCAAAGCCGAAAACAATGCTCGACAGAAGCAACGCCGGTTTGAAAAAAGTTCTGGTCAAATATACTGTCACTTTCTATACCCCTTTTATGAATATATGAAAATTATAGCATAGTGCATCCCCTTTGTCAAGCCTTCCTAAAAAATTATTCTCCTATTGAACTGATTATATTTATGCAGCCACACTCATTCAAATTGAAATTTCCCTCCGAAATATCGTTGACATGCGCAAATAACTGTGCTAAAATAAAAACAACAAAACGATTTATAGAAAATACTATGGAGTTATCGTCATGAAATTTGAACTATGGTCCGTTTGGCATTATCTTTACATTCTCTCCCCCTTTCTCTTGCTTGCCCTTCTTTATCTGCCCGTCAGAAAGAAGAGCCAAAAGGTCAAGGATCGAGTCGCTTTGATCCTCGGCATTATCAATTTGCTCATTTTGCTCGTACGCAATATAGACATTTATCTTCGTTCCGGCTGGAATCTCGAAGTCATCCCCTTGCAGGTCTGCCATATCGGAAATATCATCGTAGGACTGGCACTGATCTGTAAAAAGCAGTGGCTCGTCATCACGGGATTTTGCTTCAATCTCATTCCTACCCTCGCGGCGATGATTTTCGCGGACTCCCTCGCCAACTACTCCACCCTTTGGGCAATTCGTCCGCAATCGTACGTCTGGGGGCACATCGCCATCGTCGTCGGTGCCGTATATGCGTTGCTCGTATACAAACCGAGTTTTCAAAAGAAGGAGATCAAAATCTCCGTCACAACGCTATGTATCTGCCTGATTGCTGCCATTCTCTGCAACTCCCTCTTCCGCGAATGGTTCGGCTGGCGACCCAACTATTTCTATATTTTCAACGCAAAAGGCACGCCATTCGGCTTTATTTACGATTTATGCAAGCCTATAAAAATCGGTTGGTTTGAAATCAATCTTCTGTACACGGCGTTTATGATCCTTGCCTTTACGATTGAATACATATTCATGTACTTTCTCGCGAAAAAACTTCTCAAATTGCCGAAAAGCACTCGTTAACGTAAAACGGACTCTGCACATACAGAGTCCGTTTTTATGTACAATTATTCAACTATGCCCGAGGCTTTTTGGCATAAATGCAGAGGGCAATTTTCGCAAGAAGAACGTACAGGAGCAAATCAAGGACAATATATCCGCAAAGATTCAAAAATTCCATCTTCGTGCAGACATATAAAATAAGAAGGGAAGTCGCAATAAAATAAATCATCGTGAATACGTAAAATACAGTTCTAAAAGTCTTTTTTCCCTTTTGACAAATTTTGCGCCCCGATTTTTGAAAACGCCTTCAGCGCAATCGTCATTCCAAGCGGCAACGCAATCACGTTTACAATCGCATATATCCACATAAGCGTTGCATTCATCCCTGTTGTGTGACAAAGAATATAAACGGTAACTACAAGATTTGCTACAAAACCGAATAAGAACGCCACTCGTCTCTTCTCGACTTTTCTCGTAGCCAAAAAATTCCCAAGCTTTACCTGAATGGAGATATCTTTAACAAATATAAGCAACGGAAGAAACATTGCTAAAGTCGGAACGCCCAAAAGCAACATTGCCATCCAATAAAACGCCCCCATAAAACGGAGAGAATAAAAACCGGGAATACACAAAACGATCACCGCCAACCATGCCAAAACACGAGCCGATTTCAATTTTTGAATATCTTCTTTTGCCTCTATTTCTATATTTTCCTTTTTCACAACGCATTTATTTGCTTTTGAAAATGCTATAAACGCAAATAGTATTTCAAAAAACAAGGAAAACGCAACAATAATGATATACGTGAACCTTACGTAAAAATCGCCATAATTCGCAAAATAAAAAATGAAATACAAATAGATCGAAAAGCTACATATAAAAGAAATTTTAATTGATTCAAGCGTATATAGATTAAAGGATTTTTCTTGTTCTATGCAGGTTGAAGAAGCTATGACAAATATCAATAATGGCAACAGGGTAACCAAAATCAGAGGTGTCATAAATATTATCCCACCTAAAAAATACTCTCTCTCAAAAACAAAATGAAGAAAGCAGGAAATACATAATAAGATGATTGCTATCCAAGCAAATATTCGAGCCGATTTCAACTTTCTAATTTCTTTTTTCGTCTCTATTTTTACATTTTCTTTTTTAGTTACACATTTATTGGCTTTTAAAAATGCACCAAACGCAAATAGTATTCCGAATAATAAGGAAAGTATAGAAACGATGATATACATCAATCTTACATTGGTACACATTAATTTAAAGTCAAAAGAGTTATACTCAATTGCAGCGTAAAAAATGAAAAACGAATAAATCAAAAAGCCGCATAAAAAAACAATTTTTATTACTTCAAGGGTAGATATAGCAAAGGATTTCTCTTGTTCTATACAGGAAGAGGAAACTATGATTAATACGAATAAGGGCAACACTGCTAACAAGAGCGGAGCTGCCATCACTAACATCAAATTCCAAAAATCCACACTCTCCAAAACAACGCAAGAAAATACGTTGGGAATACATAATATAATGATTGCAAGCCATGCCAAAATTCGTGTCGTTTTCAATTTTTGAATGTCTATTTCCATAATAGATCTCCTTTATACCATAACTAAACTATAGTACATCTTACAAGAACCTTGACTATTTGAATATTTTAAATTATCCGCTGCCGTAACGACTTTATAATTCGTTCCTGCTACAGTAATATGATAACAAGCCGTTATATGCGTAG
>CAZRAS010000067.1:0-2993 GCA_964598045.1 uncultured Clostridia bacterium
ATCGGCTTGGATTTCAAAATCGCGAACAGAATGGCGATTGCCGTAAGCGCACGTTCGCCGCCCGAAAGCAAGGAAATCTTCGTAAGTTTCTTGCCGGGAGGGCAAGCAATAATTTCCACGCCTGCCGTGAGAGGATCTTCCACGCCTTCGTAATCGATCTGCAATTCCGCTCTGCCGCCGCCAAAGAGTTCTTTGAACGTCACCTTAAAGTTCTCGTTGAAATCGTGGAAACCTTCGTTGAAAATCTTGAGCATTTCGCCGCGAATCTCATCCAACGCAAGCTGCAAATCGTCCAATGCTTTCTGTAAATCGGCTTTTTGCGCCAACATCTCTTCGCAGCGTGCGCTTTCTTCCTCGTATTCCTCCACGGCATGAGGGTTGACCGCACCCAAAATGGTAATTTTTCTCTTCAATGCGGAAATCAGACTTGCCGATTCCTCCACCTTGAAGTCTTCCTTTTTATATTGCAAACATCCTTCGTAATCCAGCCCGTAATCCTCTTCCATGTGCTGACGAATATTTTCGAGATTGGTGTCGATTCTACCCAAATCCATTTCAAAACGCATACGCTTTTCGGAATGTTTGGTAAAGGTGTCCTGCAACCCGTTCTTTTCCTCTTCGAGAGAAGCCTGTTCCGCGTTGATTCTTTCCTTTTCCTCGGTGATCTTGGAAATTTCTTCCATGACCTCTTCCACCGCTTTTCTCTCCGCTTCCGTAAGTTCGTTTTCCGCCGCTTCCGCTTCAAGAATCGCAAGCTTGGCTTCCGACTCCTTCTTTTCCTCTTCCGTATCGACGATCTTCTTAACAAGGTCGTCCTTTTCCATCGTAAGACGTCCCACGGTATCCTTGTGTTGTTCGAGTTGCGTTGCAAGTTTGCTATATTCCGCGCTCATTTCCTGCAAGGACTTATTCTTTTCTTCGAGTTCCTTCTTCAAGCCCTCGTTTTCAATACGACGTCTTTCCAAATCCGCTTCCGCTGCCGCACGACGTTTGGCAATTTCTTCTTCGCTCAAACTCGAGCTTGCCTCTTCGTCTTCCAATTCCTTGATTTTGAGACTTGCTTCCCCTTTCATCATGGTATAGGACTGAATATCCGCTTCCGATTCCTCGATCTGCTGGACGAGTGCCGTCTCACGCTGCGTCAGCGCGGCAATCTCACTCGTTGCCCCCTGGTATTTTTCACGCAGACGCTCCACTTCTTCTTCCGCGGATTTTCTTTCCTCTTCGCTTTGCGCGATGGCAGATTTGAGTTTTTCGATAAGCTTCTGTTTGCGTGCGATATTATCCTTACATTCCTGAATCTTACGTTCGTTGGACATAAGAGAGCCTGCGTTTCTGCCGCGACTGCCGCCCGTCATAGCACCGCTCGTTGCGACGATGTCGCCGTCAAGGGTAACGATTTTAAACAAGTTCCCGTATTTCTTTGCGATTGCCGTTGCGTTGGCAATGTTATCGCAAATCAACGTATTGCCGAGCAAGTTGCTGATTACGTTGTAATAATAGTCGTCAAACTGAACGAGTTCGGTGGCAAGCCCCATCGCGCCGCGTTCGTCCAACGCACGCTTAATTTCTCTCGAATCGGGACGAGGACGCATACTTGCTACGGGCAAGAAGGTCACGACGCCGACGTTTGCACGTTTCAAATATTCGATGAGATATCTCGCATCGTCCGCAGTGGGCGTGACTACGTTTTGCATTGCGCCGCCGAAAGCCGTTTCGATTGCCGTTTCGTATCTCTGTTCGGTAGATACGACGTCTGCCAACGCGCCGCACAAATGTTTTTTTAAATCGGGGTTGGTCTTAGCGGTAGAGAGCAGTCTCTTCACCGATTCCTTATATCCGTCCAAGCGATTTTTAAGCCCGACCAACCCTTCCAATTGCTCGCGAAGTCCGGCAAGTCTTGCGCTCTCGCTGAACAACTCCTGGTTGAAGTCGTTGACGGTAAGTTGCATTTCGCGCATTTCTTCCTGCTTATCTTCAAGCTCGCGAATGCCCGCCGCGCTCATCTCTTTCAAATTTCGCAAATCCTTACGCACGGAAGAAAGCTCGTCGCTTAAACGTTCCTTTCTGTCTTCCACCTTTTTCAAGGTGGCAACGATTTCGTTGAGCTTGTCCCGCATTCCTTCCATACGTGCAGCAAGCGAACCGAGATTCTTTTTCATCTCGGCAATTTCATCTGCCGTCGAGAGCTGGGATTTACGATTCATTTCCCATTCGCGATCGAACAGGGAAATTTTCTGTCCTAACGACTGCACGTTGGAACGGAGTACTTCGATCTGCGATTCCAACTCCATAATGCGGCTGCCGCCTTCGGTATTTCTCTTATTCGCCAAGGCAATTTCATCGTCGATTTCCCCCACGCGGAGTTTGCTCGCGGCAAGAAATTCCACCGCCGCCGCAATCTGGGTGCGATAGGTGCCGATACGTTCTCTCGTGAGTTTAAGCTCCCCGTCCTTTCTTTCGTTCCCGACGGAAAGTTCCACACGACGATCGTTAAGCTCGGTCAAACGATTGTCCGTTCTCAAAATCGTAGCACGATTCGCTTCCATCTTATTGTTGATGCGTTCAAGCTGACCGTTGATGGAAACGATTTTATCGGAAATGAAGGCAATGTCTTTTCTAAACTTATTCTTTTCGTTTTCCGCATTTTCATAACGGTAAACGTAGGTGTTCGCCTCTTGAATTTTCAACGACTGCGCGTATTCGTTGTATTCGCGTGCCGCTTCCGCTTGCTTTTTGAGGGAAGGCATACGGCGTTCCACTTCGTCGATACGCTGGCTGTATATGTAAAGGTTGTCCTTGGAAGCGTCGATTTTTCTTTCCACTTCTTCCTTTCTCAACTTATAGTTCATCAACCCCATCGCTTCTTCAAAAATGAGTCGTCTATCCTCGGGACGGGCGTTCATGATCTTTTCTACCTGCCCCTGTCCGATGATAGAATTCCCCTCTTTACCCAGACCGATGGAGTGGAAAAGATTGGTGATATCCTTCAA
>CAZRAS010000067.1:3003-5863 GCA_964598045.1 uncultured Clostridia bacterium
CGTTTTTATATAGTCTACGCGTCATGGACACCGTATCCGTATCATATTCGGGAAACATTTTATTGCTATTGTCGAATACGAGGGTAACTTCACTGAACGTTTGCGGTTTTCTCGTAACCGTACCGCCGAAAATAACGTCCTGCATATTCGAACCACGCAGGGATTTTGCCGACTTTTCGCCCAAAACCCAACGCACCGCGTCCGCAATATTACTCTTGCCGCAGCCGTTAGGCCCTACGATACACGTAACGCCGTCTTCAAATCGAATCACCGTTTTGTCTGCAAACGACTTAAACCCATGGAGTTGTATTTCCTTAAGATTCAAAATGTGCTCCTTTGGATAATCTATATCCTTTAATTTCTTTTCAATTGATCGAGCAGTACCTTTGCGGCGTTCTGCTCCGCTTGTTTTTTGCTTCCCCCTTCCCCGTACGCGGTTATCCCCGCAACGGAAGCGGTCGTATAAAAGGTGGGGGCATTATCCTTGCCCGTCTTTTCCGTCCTATACACGGGCGGTTGCATTTTTCTCTGCTGTAAATATTCCTGCGCCGCGCCTTTATAATTGACGGAATGCAATTCTCGTTCCAAGCCGCCGAACGTAAGAACGAAAGTTTTGGCGGCTTCGTATCCTCCGTCGAGATAGAGAGCGGCAACCACCGTTTCAAACAGGCTGGACACCGTCTTTTTCCCGATGTTTGCGCTACTTCCCACGACGAGCAGATATTTCTCCAACCCTGCCGTACGCACCGCTTCGTCCAACGCCTCTTCACAAACGTATTTTTGCCGTTCGCGCGTAAGTTCGCCCTCTTGCGCCTTCGCGTTTCGGGCATATTGCCATTCGGTCACGACAAGCTGCAATACGGAATCGCCCAAATACTCCATTCTCTCATTGTCCTCGCCCCCAAAAGCGTGGGTATACGTGGAATGAGTAAACGCCTGTTTCAAAAGATTTCTGTCGCGAAACCGATATTGAATTTTTTCCTCTATAATTTCATAGGGAAACGTTCGCTCTCTCATTCCGCCTGACCTACAGTCCCTGCACTCGTTTCCTGCACGGCGGTCAAATCCACGCTGTCGATCATCTCTTTGATCTTCGCCGTCATATTGCCGCGCACCGCGCCCGAAGCCTGTGCAATCGCCGCCGAGAACGCACGCGCCTTAGAATTGCCGTGTCCCTTGACAACCGCCTTGTTCAGTCCCAAGAAAATAGCGCCGCCGACTCCTTCGTAATCCATGCTGCTTTTAATTCCCTTAATCACGCCGCCGGATAAAAGTCCGCAAAGCATTCTCCAAGGATTGCGTTTAAATTCCTTTTTCATGATGTCGGACATCGCCTTAGCGCACCCTTCGATCCCCTTCATGGTCAAATTTCCCGTGAAGCCGTCTGCCACCATAACGTCTACGTCGCCGTACATGACGTCTCTCCCCTCACGATTTCCCACGTAGTTAATACAGTTCACCTGTTTTAAGAGTGCATTGGCTTCCTGATGCAAAGGCAAGCCCTTATGATCTTCCGTGCCGTTGTTGAGAAGCCCGACTCTGGGCGACTCGATTCCGTACACCGTCTGCGCATACGCCGACGCCATCAACCCGAAATGGACGAGATTGATAGGTTTGCATTCGAGGTTCGCGCCGCAATCGCAAAGACAGGTCACCTTTCCCTCATGGTTGGGAATCATGGAACAGAGCGCGGGGCGAGAAACCCCTTTCAATCTACCCAAAATCAACACGCCTGCCGCAAGCACCGCCCCCGTCGAACCGGAGGAAACGAGCCCGTCCGCTTTTCCCTCTTTCAAGAGACGGAACGCCACGACGGTGGAAGAATCTTTTTTCGTCTTCACCGCTCGGGTAGGTACGTCGTTCATATCGATCACTTCCGTCGTATGTACGATTTCCAACCGATCGGAATCATACTGACAATCGGCGAGCACCTCGCGAATTTGCGTCTCGTCGCCGCAGAGAATAAGATGCAAATCCTTTTCTTTATTGAGCGCGTCTACGGCACCGAGTACTTGTTGTCTGGGTGCATAATCGCCACCCATTGCATCAATAGCAATTCTAATCATACTTTTTCTCCTACGTCCTTCGATCAGTATTTCAAGTCCCCGAACGTTCTGGGGTACGGCAAGACGTCGCGAATGTTGGAAATTCCCGTCAAATACATGACCATACGCTCAAATCCCATACCAAAGCCGGCATGCGTCGTGCCGCCGTAACGGCGCAAATCGAGATACCAAGAGTAATCCGCAGGATCCATGCCGAGTTCTTGAATGCGGTTTACAAGCTTATCGTAATCGTCTTCACGCTGACTGCCGCCGCACAATTCCCCGATACCGGGCACGAGCAAATCCGCCGCAGCCACCGTCTTACCGTCAGGATTTTGCTTCATATAGAACGCCTTGATTTCCTTGGGATAATCGGTGAGGAATACGGGTTTCTTGTACACCTGTTCGGTAAGGAATTTCTCGTGTTCGCTCTGAAGATCTTTTCCCCAGAAAATGTTCTTATCGTCGAATTTATCGACGTTCTGTTTCAAAATTTCAATCGCTTCCGTATAGGTGAGACGCACGAATGCGTTTTCGGAAACGTTCTTCAAACGTTCGAGCAAGCCCTTGTCCACAAACTGATTGAGGAAGTTAAGCTCATCCTTACAGGTTTCGAACACGTAATCGATGATATATTTCACCATCTCTTCCTGCACGTCCATATCCCCTGCCAAATCACAGAACGCCATTTCAGGTTCGATCATCCAAAATTCAGCCGCATGACGTGCCGTGTTGGAATTTTCCGCACGGAAGGTGGGACCGAAGGTATACACGTTGCCGAACGCCATTGCGTACGTCTCCGCACTAAGCTGCCC
>CAZRAS010000068.1:0-5861 GCA_964598045.1 uncultured Clostridia bacterium
CCTTTTGCGCCGTGATACAACGAAGCACGAGTTCTTTTGCAATCGAAGGGTTCTCCTCCAAGAATGTCGACATATGTTCGGTCACACACTTATTTACGAAAGCACGAATGGTAGAGTTGTTCAGCTTATCTTTGGTCTGCGATTCAAATTGCGCGTTGACGAGCTTCACGGATACCACTGCCGTGATCCCTTCACGAACGTCTTCCCCCGTAAGCTTATCGTTCTCTTTTAAGATATTCTGTTTTCTGCCCGCTTCGTTGATGACTTTGGTAAGTGCCATCTTCAAGCCTTCCACATGCGTACCGCCGTCAATCGTGTTTACGTTGTTGGCATAACTGTAAATGACTTCGTTATACGATTCGTTATACTGAATTGCTACTTCGCACACCGTATCCCCTTCCATTTCTTCGAAATAGACGGGAGCGGGGAATAACAATTCTTCGCGGCTCTTATTGAGTTCTTCTACAAACGAGCAAATCCCCCCTTCGTAGCAGAAGGAGTCCTTCTGTTCCTGGCCGACTCTCTTATCTTCAAGGGAAATACGAAGCCCCTTATTCAGATAAGCCAGCTCGCGCAATCTCCCCTTTAACGTATCGTAATTGAATATGATCGTTTCAAAGATATCCGCGTCGGGCATGAAGGTAACCTTCGTCCCCATCTCGTCCGTTTCCCCGACGACTTGTACGCTGCGCTGGGGAACGCCGCGGTTATAAATCTGTTTGAAAATTTTTCCTTCGTGGCGGACTTCCGCTTCCAGCCATTCGGACAAAGCGTTCACCGCTTTGACGCCGACGCCGTGCAAACCGCTCGACACCTTATATCCCGAATCGCCGCCGAATTTCCCCCCTGCGTTCACCTTCGTAAACACCACTTCGAGGGTAGAAATTCCTTCTTTGGGATGGATCCCCGTAGGGATTCCTCGACCGTTGTCCTGTACGGTACAGCTGCCGTCGTCGTTAATCGTAACCTCGATATGGGTACAATATCCTGCCAACGCCTCATCGATGGAGTTATCCACGACCTCGTGTACGAGGTGATGAAGCCCCTTCGCATCGGTGGAAGAAATATACATACCGGGACGTTTCCGAATATGTTCGAGTCCGTCCAATACCTGAATTTGCTCCGCGCCGTATTCGGCTTCTACTCTTTCTGCCATTGCATTCTTCTCCGTTCCGCTTTCCCTTTTTTATAAAAAGGGAAAATCGTTATTTTTCCCTTTCATTATACCACAAATCTCTTGAAATGTACAGCATTTTTTCAAGGAAAAACGAAAGTTACCCACAGGGATTCGTCTTTTTTTGTTGAAAGCACAAAAACGAATGAAGCCACCCGTTTTTTTGCTTTTGTGTTTCGCTGTTTTTCTCCCCGTCCCCCATAAAAGAACGCCCTGTTCGCAATCACAAACAGGGCGTTCAACGCACACATGGTATATTCTTATAAAACTTTTTTCAAAAATTGGCCCGTATAGCTTTCCTGCACGTTCGCCACTTCTTCGGGCGTTCCCTCGCACACGATCGTGCCGCCGCCGTTTCCACCCTCCGGCCCGAGGTCGATGATATAATCTGCCGTCTTGATCACGTCCAGGTTATGCTCGATCACAAGCACCGTATTTCCACCCTCACGCAACTGCAATAAAATCTTCGTCAACTTTTCCACGTCGTAGGTATGCAACCCCGTCGTCGGCTCGTCCAAAATATAGCAAGTCTTGCCCGTCGAACGCTTGGCAAGTTCCGTGGCGAGTTTTACCCTTTGCGCCTCGCCCCCCGACAGCGTCGTAGAACTTTGTCCGAGCTTGATATACCCCAATCCGACCTCGTTCAACGTCTTAATTTTATTATAGATCGTAGGCACGGCGGAGAAAAATTCGCAAGCTTCTTCCACCGTCATATCCAGCACGTCGGCAATACTCTTCCCCTTATACTTCACCTCCAACGTCTCGCGGTTGTATCGCTTTCCTCCGCACACTTCGCAGGGCACGAAAATATCAGGCAAAAAGTGCATTTCGATCTTGATGATCCCGTCGCCAAAGCAATGTTCGCATCGTCCGCCCGACACGTTGAACGAAAACCTGCCCGCCTTGTATCCTCTCTCCTTGGCGTCGGGCGTCATGGCAAACAAATCGCGAATGGCGTTGAAGACCCCCGTATACGTAGCAGGATTGCTTCTCGGCGTTCTGCCGATAGGCGACTGGTCGATGGCGATCACTTTATCGAAATATTCCACCCCTTCCGCTCTCGTATATTTGCCGAGCGCATGTTTTGCGCCGTTGTGAATATTCGAAAGCAACGGATATACGATCTCATTCACAAAGCTCGATTTTCCGCTTCCCGAAACGCCCGTAACCGCCGTAATCAATCCGACCGGCACTTTCACGTCGATATTTTTCAAGTTGTTTTGTTTACATCCGTACACTTTCAACCACTTATCCGTAGGTGCTTTTCGAACGGGCGGAACTTCGATTTTTCTACGCCCCGCCAAATAAGCCCCCGTGATCGAGCGAGGCTCCGCCATAATATCCGCTTGCGTACCGCACGCCACCACTTCGCCGCCGTGCACACCTGCTTTCGGACCGATATCCACGATATAATCTGCCGCTTTGATCGTATCTTCGTCGTGTTCGACGACAATGAGGGTATTTCCCAAATCGCGCAACCCCTTCAACGAATTGAGCAATTTTTCGTTGTCTCGCTGATGCAAACCGATGCTCGGCTCGTCCAAAATATAAAGTACGCCCGTCAAAGCACTCCCGATCTGCGTTGCCAAACGAATACGCTGACTTTCTCCCCCCGACAGCGTCACCGCCGTACGGGTGAGCGTAAGATAATTCAGCCCCACGTTCCGCAAAAAGCCCAAACGATTGTTGATCTCCTTGATAATCGAATCCGCGATAAGGTGTTCGGTGGGGGTGAGCCTTGTCATCAACTCGTCCATAAACTCGCACAGCTTATCCACGGACAACTCGCACACGTCCCAAATATTCTTGCCGCCGACACTCACCGCCAACGCCTCTTTTTTCAGGCGTTTTCCGCCGCAACCGTCACAAGGCGCGGCGCGCATGAGCCTTTCGATATCACTCTTCACGCCATCCGACGTCGTCGTGCCGTAACGGCGTTGCAAGTTGTTCACGTACCCCTCCCATTGTTTTTTGAAACTCCCCGAGAAAGAACGAGTTTGATACTGCATATCCACCGCACGATCACTCCCGTACATCAAGATATCGTACACTTCCTGCGGCAAATCCTGTACGGGCACGTCAAGCGAGAAATGATACGCCTTTGCAAGTGCGGATAACTCCATCAACGCCATGGACGTCGAACCCAAATTCCAGCCCGTCACGCGCATCGCGCCTTCGCGCAGAGTTTTCGTCTTATCGGGACAGATGAGATCGGGATCGACGAATTGCTTAAAGCCCAACCCCGAACAGGTCGGACAAGCGCCGTACACCGTGTTAAAGGAGAACATTCTCGGCTCGATTTCCTCCAAAGAAACGCCGCAATCGGGACAGGCATAGTTGACCGAATACAAATCCTCCTTTCCCTCGCAATCGATAACGACAAGTCCGTCGGCAAGTTTCAACGCCGCCTCCAAGCTATCCGTAAGTCTTTTTTGGATGGTAGGCTTGACGACGAGTCTGTCCACCACGACGGAAATATTATGCTTGTTATTCTTTTCCAGCTTAATTTCTTCCTGCAAATCGTATACGATTCCGTCGATTTTTACCCTACCGTACCCGCTCTTTTTGAAGCCGTTGAGTTCCTTGACGTACTCCCCTTTTCTACCGCGAACGACAGGGGCATTGATCAGAATTTTACTTCCCTCAGGCATACCAAGTATGCGATCACATATTTCATCAACCGTCTGGCGTCGAATTTCTCTGCCGCACTTCGGACAATGCGGAATGCCGATCCGCGCGAATAAAAGACGGAAATAATCGTAAATCTCCGTAACCGTACCCACCGTGGAACGAGGGTTACGAGAAGTCGTTTTCTGATCGATGGAAATGGCAGGCGAAAGCCCTTCGATACTCTCCACGTCCGGTTTTTCCATTTGCCCCAAAAATTGACGGGCATAGGAAGAAAGACTTTCGACGTACCGCCTTTGTCCCTCGGCAAAAATCGTATCGAACGCCAACGTCGATTTACCGCTTCCCGAAAGCCCCGTAAACACGGTGAGTTTATTTCTGGGAATGGTCAAATCCACGTTTTTTAAGTTGTTTTCTTTTGCGCCTTTGATTACAATATTCTCTTGCATACGCTTTTCCTTCATTGATAAACCGTTTATAAACCGCGAAGGATACCTCCGCCGAAAAAATACACTCTTTCACATTCTTTTAGCACTCGTCGCAAACAAGCACTAAACGCGCACGTCACTTTTTTATCGCTTTTCTCAGCCGCGTTTTCAGTTCCGCAATCTTTTCTCGAATTTCGATTGCTCGTTCAAAATCGAGCTGTCCGCTCGCCACCTTCATCAACGCCTTCATTTTTTCAATTTCGTCGGGAATTTCCTGCATCTTAATGTCATCGTTCGACTTTTTCTTCGTAATATTCAGCGTGGATTTCACTTCTTTGATAATCGTTTTCGGCACGATTCCATGTGCTTTATTATATTCGTCTTGTACCTGCCTACGTCGATTCGTCTCCTCGATCGCCCGTTTCATGCTATCGGTCATCGTATCCGCATACATGATTACACGCCCCTCGCTGTTTCGAGCCGCTCTGCCGATCGTCTGAATCAACGAAGTTTCGCTACGCAAAAATCCCTCTTTGTCCGCGTCCAAAATCGCCACCAGCTTCACCTCGGGCAAATCCAGTCCCTCTCGAAGCAAGTTAATACCGCAAAGCACGTCAAAACCGCCCAAACGAAGTTCGTTCACGATGTCGATACGCTCCAACGTATCCACGTCGCTGTGCATATATTTCACCTTCACGGAATGTTCCTTCAAATAATCGGTCAATTCCTCCGCCATCCGCTTGGTCAACGTCGTGATCAAAACCCTGCCCCCGTCGTCCACCGTCATTTTGATTTTAGAAAGCAAATCGTCAATCTGTCCTCTCGTCGGGCGCACCTCGATTTCGGGATCGAGAAGTCCTGTCGGACGAATGAGCTGTTCCACGCGCTGCCCTGCTTGTTCAAGTTCGTAAGGAGCAGGCGTTGCGGACACACAGATCATCTGCGGCACGCGCGCATCGAATTCCTCGAAGGTCAACGGTCGATTATCGTACGCCGACGTCATGCGGAAACCATACTCCACCAAGTTTTTCTTTCTTGATAAATCCCCGTGATACATCGCACGAATTTGCGGAATCGTCATGTGGCTCTCGTCAATAAACACGAGAAACTCCCCAGACGGGAAATAATCAAGCAAGGTAAACGACGGCTCGCCCGGACGTCTGCCGTCAAAATATCGGCTGTAATTTTCGATTCCGCTGCAATACCCGATTTCTCGCATCATTTCCAAATCGTGCTCGGTACGCTGTTTTAGGCGTTGTGCCTCCAAAATTTTGCCACTCTCCTCAAACGCTCGCACTTCCCCTTTCAAATCTTCCTCGATCATCGCAAGCGCCCCTTTCAGCTTTTCCGTGCCGACGGCATACTGGCTCGCCGGGAAGATGGCGACGTGAGAAAGTTCGTTCAGTTTGTTTCCCGTCACTCCTTCCACTTCATAAATTTTCTCGATCTCATCCCCGAAAAATTCCAAGCGGATCGCCACTTCGGAATTGGAAGCAGGGAAAATCTCCAAACTGTCTCCGCGCACGCGGAAGGTAGATCTCTTAAAATCGACGTCGTTGCGTGCATACTGCAACTCAATGAGCTTGCGCATCAAATCGTTCCGTTCCCATTCCATGCCCGGGCGCAAGGAT